>QOAV01000083.1 GCA_003972845.1 Gammaproteobacteria bacterium | reverse complement strand
GTAATGGAATCATACGACGCACTGGCGTCGCCGGACTGAAAATCCGTGCGGCCGGTGCCGCGAATCAGCAAGGTATCGCCGGTAAATACCACGCCATCCACCAGATAGCTGACATCGGTGTTGGTATGGCTCGGCGTGTACATGGCGCGGATCACCAGATCGCCCAGGCGAATCTCGTCGCCGTCATCTATAAGTTGATCGGCGCACTGACTGCCGCTGTTCTTGTGCACCAGCACTTTTGCGCCCGTTTTGCGACGCAGTTCGTCGGAACCGGTGACGTGGTCGGCGTGAATATGCGTTTCCAGTATGTAACGCAAATTCAGATCCAGCTCGTCAATGAGCCGGGCGTCGCGCTCGACCTGTTCACGTACAGAGTCGATCAACGCCGCCTCGCGGCTGACCTCGTCCCACAGCAAATACGTATATGTACTGGTGTCTTTGTCAAAAAGCTGTCTGATGTTCATATCATCTCCTCAACAAGCCTGAATGTTCCGCCAGGAGCCGAGATTATGCACGTTTCGATACCCCGACTGCTGCAAAAACCGTTTCGCCATTTCGCTGCGTTGGCCGCTGGCGCAATACAGCACCACGCCTTTGTCCCGGTCGATCACATGGGTGTTCTCCGGCAGGGTTTGCAACGGAATATTCACCGCGCCCGGCAATGCGCCGGCACCGAATTCCTGCGGGCTGCGCACATCCACCAGGCTGGCTCCTTGCGCCAGCATCTGACGAGACTGCTTGCAGCGGCTGATTGTTTCGTTCATTGATACATTCCCCGTTCATTTATTAGTTTTTCCTTATATTTAGGCCATGACCCATGATTTCAAGCGTGAAGCTGGCATAATCAGTGAATGCCGAGCCGCCTTGAACATTTCACCCTGTTACGAACACTGGCGCCAGTCATTCGCCTGCTGTTCGGTAGTTTCCGGGATTTACTGCCAATCATTCTGGTCATCAGCTTCTTCCAGCTGGCAGTGCTGAAGCAGCCAATACCGGATCTTTACAGCCTGCTGGGTGGCATCTTGCTGGTAGCGATTGGCCTTACCCTGTTTGTACAGGGACTGGAAATGGGCCTGTTCCCTATCGGCGAGTCCATGGCGCACGGGTTTGCGCGCAAGGGAAGTCTGTTCTGGTTGCTGGCATTCGGTTTTGCGCTGGGTTTCGGTACCACCATTGCGGAGCCTGCGCTGATTGCCGTGGCGAAAGAGGCCGCAGAAGTCGCCGCGCTGGGCGGCATGATTACCGACACACCGGAACAACGCTCCAGCTACGCCATAGGCCTGCGACTCACGGTCGGCCTCTCGGTCGGTGTGGCTATAGCTCTGGGCGTTTTACGCATTATCAAGGGCTGGCCCATTCAGTACCTGATACTGATCGGCTACTTTGGCGTTATCCTGATGACTTTCTTCGCGCCGGCCGAAATCATCGGCATCGCCTACGATTCCGGCGGCGTCACTACATCCACCATTACCGTGCCGTTGGTCACTGCCCTGGGCGTGGGACTGGCATCGTCCATCCACGGCAGAAATCCGGTGACTGACGGCTTCGGGCTGATTGCTTTTGCCTCACTCACCCCGATGATATTCGTCATGGGCTATGGCATGTACCGGGCATGAAATGAACTGGTTTGAACATTTCTTCTCCGACCTTGGCACTACACTGCGAGATGTACTGCCCATCGCTGTCATTATTATCGTGTTTCAGCTGTTCGTGCTGCGCCGTCGCGTCGCCAATCTGCCGCGGCTGCTCGGTGGCTTTGGATTCGTTATTATCGGCATGGCCCTGTTCCTGCAAGGGCTGGAGCAAGCACTGTTTCCACTCGGCGAACTGATGGCGAAACAACTGACGGATCCCGCCTTTCTGTTTGGCGAAAAACCACCGGCGACCGCCCACTGGTCGGACTATTACTGGATCTATGTATTCGGTTTCGCCATCGGTTTCGCTACAACGTTAGCGGAACCAGCCCTGATTGCCGTAGCGCGCAAGGCCAACCAGGTCTCCGGCGGCGCCATTGGCGTCCTCGGCTTGCGCTACGCCGTGGCCATAGGTGTCGCGGTGGGTATTTCGCTCGGCTGTTTCCGCATCGTCACCGGTACGTCGCTGCAATGGTACATCATTGTCGGTTATGTGGTGGTGTTGCTGCAAACCCTGAAAGCGCCAAAAATGATTATCGCGCTGGCCTATGATTCCGGCGGCGTAACCACGTCAACCGTTACCGTTCCGCTGGTAACAGCGCTGGGCCTGGGCCTGGCGTCCACTGTTCCTGGTCGCAGCCCGATCATGGATGGCTTTGGCCTGATCGCCTTTGCCAGCCTGTTTCCGATCATGTCAGTGCTGGGTTACGCCCAGCTGGCGGAATGGTGGGTCAACAAAAAATCTGTCAAAGCACAGGAGGATGAAAATGCACTTTAAACTGATTATCGCCCTGGTGGAGGATGACCATTCCTCACAGGTGATCAAGGCGGCTCGCGATGCTGGCGCTCTGGGCGCAACAATCATCTCTTCGGCGAGAGGCGAAGGATCGGACACAAAAAAAACCTTTTTCGGGCTGCAACTGGAGAACCAGAGAGATGTCATCCTGTTCCTGGTGGAAGAACATCTGGCGCGCTCCATACTGGAAATTATCGAACAGGCCGGCGACATGGACCAGCCGGATACCGGCATCGCCTTTCAGATTGACGTGGAGGATGCCGTGGGCATCGCGCCCCAGGTAAAGAAACTGACCGAGATAGTGGAGGAAGAATTATGAGCGCACAACCACTGGTTCGCGTACGCGACATCATGAAAAAGAAATTCGATGTGGTGGATCGCATGGACACCATTTCCCAGGCGCTGTGTGAAATGGAACACAAGGAAACCAAATGTCTGATTGTCGAAAAAGCCCATGACAATGACGAGTATGGCATCCTGCTGGTATCGGATATTGCCCGCCAGGTGCTCGCCAAAGACCGCGCGCCCGAGCGCGTTAATGTGTACGAAATCATGGAGAAGCCGGCAATAACCGTACACCCGGACATGGACATCCGCTATGCCGCACGCTTGTTCAATCATTTTCATTTGTCGCGTACGCCGGTAGTGGAAAATCGCCAGATTATCGGCATCATAAGCCTCACAGACATGGTGTTGAAAGGATTACACAAGAAATGCGATGTCTGATAATTCAGTCAGAGCATGCCTGAAAGCCCTGCTTTTTCCACCACAGAGAGCGGTTATTGGCTGGCATGGCGACATCACCTTGCAGGCTGAGGCCGACCGAACTGGCCAGCTCGGCAACGGCTTCAAAATCCCGAACGCCACTGTTCGGGTCGCGTTGTTTGAGCCACAGATCAAACTGTTCGTTACTGGGTTCCAGTTCCCGGTCGGCATACCGGAAAGGTCCGTAAAGATATAACAATCCACCCGGTTTCAGCACACGCCCAACCAGATCAAACAAACCCTTTACGCCTTCCCAGCAAATAATATGAACCGTATTGATGCATACCAGTGCATCGCAAGATGCCTGCGGCCAGGTCGCTGCGTCCAGCAAATCGATTTCCAGCGGTTTGCGCAGGTTTTTCAGGCCCGAATGCCGGCGCCAGGCCTCGATGCTGGCCGTCGCGCCAGGCTGGTCGCTGGGCTGCCAGACCAACTGCGGCAGGCGTTCACTGAGCCAGACTGCATGCTGCCCGGTGCCGCTGCCAATCTCCAGCACGGTTCCGGCCTCCTTCAATAAAGGTGATAAAACCTCTAGAATGGGCTGGCGGTTGCGCTCGCAAGCTGGCGCATATTGCTTCATGGAAGTCGGAGAATCGTTCATGCCTTATGTAAGAATACAGACTAATACCGAAATAAACGAATCAAAGAGAGAAGACCTGCTGCGGGAAGTTTCGTCGGAAGTGGCAAAAGAGCTGGGCAAGCCGGAAAGCTATGTGATGGTCGCCATGGGGCCGCAGGCCGACATGATGTTTGGCGGCAGCAATGCCGGTTGCGCCTTTGTCGAGCTGAAGTCCATCAGTCTGCCGCACAACAAGACCACGATACTGGCCAAGCTGATCTGCGACCTGATGCAAAAGCATCTGGGCGTGCCGCCAGACCGCACCTATATCGAATTCAGCGACGCCGAGCGCTCGCTGTGGGGGTGGAATTCAGGCACTTTCTGAAACAAGCCTGAAACAAAAAACGCCGCCGCCCGAGGCGACGACGTTTCCCTCGCCTTGTTCTCGTTACACTCTGAGGTGCTTCAGCTCGCCACCGAAATCGTGCTCTTTGGCCTGCTTGCCTTGCAACTTGATTTGCAGGCGCAGGTCGTTGGGCGAGTCGGCGTTGAGTATGGCGTCGTCGTAGGTGATCTTGCCCGCTTCCAGCAGATCGAACAGAGACTGGTCAAACGTCTGCATGCCAAGCTCTCTGGATTTCGACATGATTTCCTTGAGCTCATGTATTTCGCCCTTCAGCACCAGTTCGGACACCAGCGGCGTATTCAGCATGACTTCCACCGCCGGCACCCGGCCCTTGCCGTTTTTCCTGGGAATCAGCCGCTGGGAAATGATCGCTCGCAGATTCAGCGACAGATCCATGAGCAGCTGATCTCTGCGGTCTTCCGGGAAAAAGTTGATAATGCGGTCCAGCGCCTGGTTCGAGTTGTTGGCGTGCAGGGTCGCCATGCACAAGTGACCGGTTTCGGAGAAAACCACCGCATGGTCCATGGTTTCCTGCGAACGGATCTCGCCAATGAGGATGATATCCGGCGCCTGGCGCATGGCGTTCTGCAAGCCAACAGTAAACGATTCGGTGTCTACGCCCACTTCGCGCTGGGTAATGAGGCAATTCTTCGACTGGTGAACAAATTCAACCGGGTCTTCGATAGTCAGTATATGACCGTACCGATTGTCGTTGGCGTAACCCAGCATGGAAGCAATCGAGGTGGTTTTACCGGAACCGGTGGCGCCCACGAAAATCACCAT
>QOAV01000082.1 GCA_003972845.1 Gammaproteobacteria bacterium | reverse complement strand
GAAATCTTCGATGAGGATCTGCAGGCGCTGGTGACTGACGCCGGCGCCGAATCCCAGAACGAATGGCTGCAGCTGGAACAGCTGGAGAGTTGCTCGAAAACGGGTGAAATTCCCGCTTCCCAAGTGTCTTTGCTGGTTGATGGCGAAGCGAAAAGTGGTCGCTCTGAAGGCAGCGGGCAGGTTGATGCTACCTTCAAGGCCATCGAATCGGTGGTGCATAGCGACAGCCAGCTGCAGCTTTATTCAGTAAACAACGTCACCAGGGGCACAGACTCGCAGGGCGAGGTGACCGTGCGCCTGGAAAACGGCGGGCGCATCGTCAATGGTCACGGTGCCGATACGGACATCGTCATCGCTTCGGCCAAGGCCTATGTCAATGCGCTGAACAAGCTGATGTCGCCGCAGGACCGGGCGCACCCGCAGAACAATGGTCTGATCTAGGCGTCTGATACGGCAGGCTGCGCGGCATAAGGATGTGCCGCGATTTGGTTTTTCAGTCAGGCGTCGTCGCCGGACAGCAGCCGGTCAAAGCGGCGTATTGCAGCGATCAGCCGGCTCATGTCCTGATCCATGTCTTTCAGCGCTTCCTGCGCCAGTATATGAATGCTGCTTGCAGGCGGCAGCGGCGCTTCCTGATCAAGGATAAAGCGCATTTTCGGAATAAACACCCATTGCAGCCATTGACTGAAATCCAGCGTGTCCACACAGAAAGGCTCGGTGCTTTGTAAATGGTGTGGCGGCGGAGAAGTGTTTTCCCACAATTCAGCTTTCTGCAGCTCTGACTGGATGCTGTCCAGCGAGCCGGCAAGCTTGTTACGGGTTTTTTTCACAGCAGCACTCCTGATGCGCGGTTCGGGCCGCGTTTGACGTATACTATCGGATTTTTGCGGCACGGATAAACTCTTTGCAGAGGACGACCGGTTTGGATCAACAACGGCAGCAACAGTACCTTGAGGCGATGGGCATCACGACCTGGAAGCGCCGCGATGCTGGCGCTGAAAACACTGCTCAGGGCATGGCGACCGAGCAAGACGCTGAAGTTCGGGAGCCGGCGGCTTCCCCCGGGCGCAATTCATTGGCGCCGGACAGCGACCGGCTGGCCCGCTGGCAGGAGATCCGGCAAGAGGTGGAAAACTGCACCGCCTGTTCCCTGCATACCACCCGAACCAACACGGTTTTTGCGGACGGGACGCCGGAAGCAGACTGGATGTTCATCGGTGAGGCGCCGGGTGGCGACGAGGATCGCCAGGGCGTGCCGTTTGTGGGCAGGGCGGGGCAGCTTCTCAATGCCATGATTTTTGCTCTGGGCATGAAGCGGGAAGAGGTGTGCATTGCCAATGTGCTGAAATGCCGGCCGCCCGGCAACCGGGATCCCCATGGAGAAGAGGTGCGTCATTGTGAGCCTTTTCTGTTGCGTCAGGTGGATGTAGTGGAGCCGCGAGTCATCGTGGTACTTGGCCGGTTTGCCGCTCACTCGCTGTTACGCACTGAGGAACCCATCGGCAAATTGCGCGGCAAGGTATTTCGCTACGGTGAAAACAACATTCCTCTGGTGGTAAGTTATCATCCGGCCTATTTGCTGCGAAATCCGGCGGACAAGAAAAAGGCCTGGGACGACCTGAACCTGGCCTTGTCCGTGGTGTCCGGCAATTCGGGTTCAGCTTGATCGAAACGGGACCCGCTCAGCCAGACGATCTGGGCGACATTCTGCGTATCGAACAGGACGGTGACGCCAGCTGGTCGAAGGCGGCGTTTGAAGACGCACTGGTTGACGGGGAGTGGTTTCTGGTGGCGCGCGAAAACCGGCGGCCAATCGGATTTGCCATCGGCCGATTCGACGGATTCGATGTGGAATTGCTCAAACTCTCGGTTTCTGTTGTGAACCGGAATAGGGGCGTCGCCACCGCATTGTTGCTGGAATTATTGAACATGAGTAAGCAAAAAGGTGCTGGCGTTTGTCATCTCGAAGTTGATGCACGCAACGAATCGGCTATTTCTCTTTACCGTGGCCTTAAGTTCGGTCTAACCGGGTTACGCAAGGCGTATTACAGAACCAGCGACGGTTTTTCCGATGCACTTCTTATGGCTAAAGATCTGAAATGATGCAAGACAAAAGCGAGATCCGGTCGAAGAAAAAACAGCCCTGGGCCTGGTATTTTTACGACTGGGCCAATTCCTCCTATGCGGTGGTGGTGCTGGCCGGCTTTTTCCCGGTGTTTTTCAAGGAGTACTGGGATACCACGTCCAGTGCCGAGCTCAGTACTTTTCATTTGGGCATGACCAATTCAGCCGCCAGCCTGCTGGTGGTCATACTGGCGCCGATGATCGGCGCAGTGGCCGACCAGATGGGCCGCAAGACACGTCTGCTCGGCGCGTTCGCCGCATTGGGACTGGTTATGACCGGCGCGCTGTACTGGGTCGGACAAGGCCATTGGCAACTGGCTTCAGCGCTGTTTGTGGTGTCGTTCCTGGGTTTTGCCGGCGGCAACATCATCTATGACTCGCTGCTGGCGGATATCGCCAGTGAAAGCGACATGGAACGGATTTCGGCGACTGGCTATGCTTTCGGTTATCTGGGTAGCGGCCTGTTGTTTGCCTTTGATGTTTACATGACCCTGCATCCGGACCTGTTCGGCCTGTCTGGCTCGGCGCAGGCGGTGCGGCTGTCCTTTCTCAGCGTTGCGTTATGGTGGGGTCTGTTTTCCATACCCATCATGCGTATGCCGTCGCCGCGGGGCGCCGAATCGCCGGCGCAAAGAAAGTCATTGCTGATGAACATCGGGGGAGCCTTCCGACAGCTGTACCAGACTTTTGCCGAAATACGATGTCTGCGGGAAGTCAGTCTGTTTCTTGCCGCCTACTGGCTCTACATTGATGGCGTGCATACCATCATACGCATGGCAGTAGACTACGGCCTGGCGTTGGGACTGGGTAGCGACAGTCTGATCAAGGCCTTGCTGATTACCCAGTTTGTCGGATTTCCTGCTGCCTGGCTGTATGGCATGTTTGGTCAGAAGGTGGGCGCAAAACGCGGCATTTTGTTTGGCATTGTGGCTTATATCCTGATCACAGTGGCGGCGACGCAGATGGAAACAGCGCGTGGTTTTTTTGCCATGGCAGTGGCAATAGGACTGGTGCAGGGCGGCGTGCAAGCGTTGAGCAGAGCATTTTACACGCGCATCATTCCAGCCGGAAAAAGCTCCGAATTTTTCGGTTTTTACAACATGCTGGGAAAATTCGCTGCGGTAATCGGCCCCATGGTGGTGGGCTGGAGCAGCGTACTCTGGGGTAGCCGCTACGGCATACTGTCCATTGCGGTGCTTCTTGTCGCTGGAGGATTGCTGCTGTTGACAGTCAACGAAAGCCGGGCGAAAGAGCTGGCCAGACAACTGTAGCGGTTATGTCGCCGCGAAAACCCGCCGGGTTTTTCTACCTCGTGAGGGTCGGACTGCTACAATCTGGCGGAGCGGATCGGTATGTTCAGGTGCTGGCCACTCTTGATCATGTTGCGGCGTATCCTGTTGTGCTTTTTCAGCGAGGATACTGATACGCCAAAACGCTTGGCTATGCTGATCAGGCTGTCACCGGATCGGACTCTGTATTTTTTACTGTTAACCTTGTGGGCCTTTGCCACGCGTTTCTTACCGCTTTTCCTGCTTGTCGCGTGTTTTCCTCCCGGTATGATCAGGCGCTGCCCGACGCGCAATTTGTTCGACTTCAGGCCACTCGCGCGCTTGATCTGACTTACGGTGACATGATGGCGCTTGGCGATAAGGTTCAGGCTGTCACCAGACCTGACTCTGTATTTTTTACTGGCACTTTTCCGGGCCTTTGCCACGTGGCTCTTAGCGCTTTTTCTGCTTGCCGCGCTGTTGCCTCCCGGTATGACCAGGCGCTGCCCGACGCGCAATTTGTTTGACTTGAGGCCGCTGGCCCGCTTGATCTGGCTTACAGACACGTGATTACGCTGGGCAATGCGATGCAGGGAATCACCTTTGCGCACCTTGTAATGTACGGTTTTAGTTCTCGATCTGCCGCGGGATTTTGCATAACGCTTGCCGGCGCTCTTCACATAGCCGGGCAATTTCAGACGTGCTCCGACGCGTATGCGCGAACCCTTCAGGCCGTTCAGGCGCTTCAGTTTGGACACGCTGGTGCGATGACGTTTGGCGATCCTCGCCAGCGTGTCGCCACGGCGCACACGGTAGGTTTTGTGCCTTTTGCTATAGGTCGGGCGAGGTTTGATCTTGACCGTGGGCAACGCCCTCAGGGCAATGCGAACGCTATCCTTGTGTTCCATGGCGACCAGTACATTGCGACTGGCCGATGGTACGGTAATCCCGCGCTTCAGCCCCGGATTGAGGGTGAAAAAGTCTTCCCTGGACATACCGGAGCGTTTGCACAGTTCGTTGATATCCACCCGCTTGTCGTTCCAGACCACGGCGAAATACGGGTCGTTGGGAATAGACGCCAGATTCAGGCCGTATTTCTGCGGCTCACGGATCAGATTGCGGATGGCGATCAACTTGGGCACATAGTCCTTGGTTTCGCGGCGAATCCTGGTCAGGTAAGGGTAGGATGTCGGGCGGCCGTGGCGTTTGTTGTAGTTGATGGCTCGATTGATTTTGCCTTCACCGGCGTTGTAGGCGGCAAATGACAAAAACCAGTCGCCGCCGTAGTCGTTGTTCAGCTTGGCAAGATAATCAAGGGCGGCTTTGGTGGAAGCGTGTATATCACTGCGGCCTTCATACATCCAGTTCTGCTTCAGGCCGTACAACTTGCCGGTGGATGGTATGAACTGCCACATGCCAACGGCTCTGGCATGAGAGCGCGCTTTCGGCTGATAAGCGCTTTCGATGGCAGGCAGCAACGCCACCTCGGTGGGCATGCCGCGTTTTTCCACTTCCGTGACTATGTGAAACAGGTAGGGACGCGCACGGTTG
>QOAV01000079.1 GCA_003972845.1 Gammaproteobacteria bacterium | reverse complement strand
CCACGGGATGTTTTTTGCACCCGGAATTGTGCCTTTGGCGACCCAGTCAGGCGTACGGGAATCGATCACCATGATGGATGTATCACCCCGGTTCATCCGATCCAGAAAACCGATGACTTCCAGTTCGCCAATGGTCTCGACGCCGGGCGCAACTTCGATCGGCTGGATGCAAAAAGGCGGGCAGGGGCGGGATGTTTTTGCGAATTCGGGGTCAACAGCGGCGCTGCTATCCTGGTTACGCCTGATGACTACGTCTTTGCCATGGTGCTTGACCGTGATGCTCATCAGATCGGGTGTGATGCCAACGGGTCTGCCACCAGTCTTGCTGATTTCCTGATCTTTCGCATGCACCGGCGCCATCGCCTGTGACAGGATCATTAAAAATGCCAGCGAAGAAAAGGTCAATTTATTCATCAAGTTATGTTGGCGTTGTGCCGGGATTGTCCAAGTATCGTATAGGATCATATTTTGTGATCTTTCGCAACATAATTGATATATGTCAATCCAGCCCCATGTTTGCCGATCAGGAGCAACGAGAAAGATCATGACAGAATCAGAAGCCGCCAGATTACGGGATTTATTGCTGGATACGCGCTGGGGTGCGCTGGCCACCACACTTGATGAAACGCCCTATGCTTCCTGGGTGGCGTTTGTGGTCGAGCCGGATTTTCAGGGGTTTTTACTGCATCTGAGCCGCCTGGCCCGACATACGCGATTCATGCTGGAAAATCCTCTGGCGTCTCTGGCCCTGTGCGAGACAGATGACGGGCGCAGAGATCCGCAGACTCTGGCGCGGGTCAGTTTGTCCGGCAAGGTGCAGGATCTGGTCAGGGGGTCTGACGACTACAATCAGGCGCAGGCTCGCTATCTGTCGCGTTTCCCGGAAGCTGAGCACACGTTCGGGTTTGGCGATTTTCATCTGTTTCGCCTAAAGCTGGATCAGGCGCAGTTTGTACCTGGTCTGGGCCAGGCCAAACGCCTGCGCCGCTCGGATTTTGCCGGGCTGGGCGAATAAGCCAAATATCCGCTGTGTGAAATATTGAACCTTTTTTCTTTTTTTGGTCCTATTCTAGGAGCCTGTCGGACTTATGAACATCTAGTGCGAAAAAGCCGGATTTGTTTGGCGCGTCCTTGCGCCTCACCCCTTCGGGGCTGAAGCTCAAGCCCGCTCCGGGCGGGTTTGTGGCCATTTTTACCGCTCTTTCTCGTCGAATAGCCAGCTATTCTAAATCGAAATATCGGAAAAATTGCCTCGAATCAGACTTTTTCTCGTGACGATGCCATAAGTCCGACAGGCTCCGTGGACAGGTTCAGGTGTGCAAAAGTTGACCAAGTGCCTGCCAACTTGTAATACTAGGGATTCTTAAAACCAAAATTTAATCATGGATAGACAGTAATGAAAGCAAAATACATTATCGCAAGCATACTCGCAGCCGCCATTTTGAGTGGTTGTGAAAAAACCAAAGAAGTATCCAGTTCCGCCGTTGATGCGACGAAAGAAGCCGCCAGCAACGCCGCGGACGCAACCAAAGATGCCGCTGATGCCGTGGTGGAAGGCACCAAGGATGCAGCAGCAGGCGCGGCAGATATGGCCGGAGATGCGGTTGATGCTACCAAGGAAGCGGCCGGAGACGCGGCAGATGCCACCAGGGAAGCTGGTCATGACGTGGCAGAAGGCGCCAGAGATGCCGTTGACGCCACCAAGGACGCCATTGGTGATGCCGCGGGCGCTGTAAAAGACGCCACGCAGTAAATTTCTTTAGCAGGATCAGAAAGACCCCGCCTCGGGCGGGGTTTTTTTTGTCTTGAGAAGCACATACCGAAGAATGGGGGCCATGGACAGATCTGCGGGAAAGTGGCAATTCTGGATCGATCGCGGCGGTACGTTTACTGACCTGGTGGCGGTCGACCCGAATGGCAGCATGCAGGTACACAAACTGCTGTCCGACAGTCCCCTGTATGACGACGCAGCTGCGCAGGGCATGCGCGATTTGATGGGGTTGGCGCCCAATGAGCTGATACCGTCCGATCTGGTCGATGCTGTGCGCATGGGCACGACTGTCGCTACCAATGCCCTGCTGGAAAGAAAAGGCGAGCCGGTTTTGCTGCTGGTGCCCGAAGGATTCCGCGATGCACTGCGCATCGGCTATCAGAATCGTCCGGATATCTTTGCTCTGGATGTGCGACTGCCTCGTATGCTCTACCAGAGAGTTGAAGAGTTGCCAGGCCGAATGGGCGCTGATGGCAAGGAACTGGTTCCGCTGGATCTGGATTGCGCCTCTATTGTATTGAAAGAGGCTTTCACCGAGGGCCTGCGATCGGTCGCCATCGTCTTCATGCATGGTTACCAGTATCCACAACACGAGAAACAGGTGGCTGATCTGGCCAGAAAAGCCGGGTTCTCCCGGGTTTCCTGTTCCCATGAAGTCAGCCCGCTGATCCGCTTTGTCTCGCGCGGCGATACCACCGTGGTGGATGCCTACCTGTCTCCGGTCTTGCGCAGATATATTGACCGCTTTTCCGCCTCCTTCAGTGCTCCGGAGCGCACACGCTTTTTTTTCATGCAGTCATCCGGCGGGCTTACCGGGTCACGCCACTTTCGCGGAGCCAATGCCATACTTTCCGGTCCGGCCGGGGGCGTGGTGGGCGTCGTCCGTACTTGTGAGGAGGAGGGCTTTGACAAAATAGTCGGCTTTGACATGGGCGGGACATCGACCGACGTATGCCACTATGCCGGCGAATTCGAGCGCAGAATCGAAATGGAAATAGCTGGCGTACGGCTTTCCACGCCGAGCATGGATATCCATACGGTGGCTGCTGGTGGCGGCTCGGTGCTGCATTACGATGGCTTGCATTACAGCGCGGGCCCCGATTCTGCCGGGGCCGATCCCGGGCCGGCCTGTTACCGCAACGGCGGCCCGCTGACGGTGACGGATTGCAATGTGTTGCTGGGGAAAATCCAGCCGGATCTGTTTCCCTGTTTGTTT
Organism: Gammaproteobacteria bacterium; assembly: GCA_003972845.1. GTDB lineage: Bacteria > Pseudomonadota > Gammaproteobacteria > QOAV01 > QOAV01 > QOAV01. The sequence continues at coordinate 2,193 of QOAV01000079.1, read as the reverse complement.
GGCAAATCCGGAGACGCCGCGCTGGATGAATCAGCCACCCGTCTGGCTTTCCGGGCAATGCAACAGGAATATCCAGACCAGGATCTTGCACTGGAGGAGATGGCCGCGGGATTCCTCAAGGTGGCGGTCAACAATATGGCTCTGGCGATCAAAAAGATTTCCGTGGGCCGCGGCTACGATGTGAGCGCCTACACGTTAGCCTGTTATGGCGGGGCAGCCGGCCAGCATGCTTGTCTGGTCGCCGATGAACTGGGTATTCGTCGCGCCTATCTGCATCCGCTGGCAGGCGTGCTGTCGGCCCTGGGTATGGGCCTGGCCCCGGTTGGCGCCCTGCGCCGAAAATCATTGCTGTTGCGTCTGGCGGAAGAAAATCTCGGCGTGGTTGAGGATTCGCTGGAGCGGATGCAGCGGGAGTGTCTGCGCGAGCTGGAACAATCTGTCGATGTCGACGCGGCCGAGGTAAGCGTTAGCAGGAAAGTCGGGCTGGCTTATGCTGATGCCGAGACGGTGATTTATGTGAGTGCGGCGAAAGTCGAAATCATGCGTCAGCAGTTCGAGCGCAATCACCGGCTCCGGTTCGGTTTTTTCAAGCCGGGCGTTGATCTGCAACTGCGCATGCTTGAAGTGAACGTGGAAGCCGCTACGGAGCAATGCCTGCCGCCGCTGGCCGTGGACGGCGATGGCAGGCCCCATAGCTGCCGACAGGTTTATCTGGGCGGGCGATGGCGGCGGACGCCGGTCTATGTTCGTACAAACCTGAAAAAAAACGAGCGTATCGACGGCCCGGCGCTGATTGTGGATAAAACCGACACCATCGTGGTAGAGCCTGAATGGCGGGCCAGCCTGACCGACAAAGGCGGCATATTGTTAAACCGTAAAGATGAGAACAAGGCTGCCGTCGCATGGCGTGAGCAGGCGGGGCCGGACCCGGTGATGCTGGAAGTGTTCAGCCGGCAGTTCGTGTCCATCGCTGAACAGATGGGCGAGGTGCTGAAAAATTCGGCGCAGTCGGTGAACATACGCGAGCGTCTTGATTTTTCCTGCGCCGTGTTTGATGCAGCCGGCCAACTGGTGGCCAATGCGCCCCATGTGCCGGTGCATCTTGGCTCCATGGGCGACAGTGTGCAGGCGGTCATCAACCAGTATCGCCACAGCCTGCAGCCGGGGCAGGCCTATATCCTGAACTCGCCCTACAAAGGCGGTACTCATTTGCCGGATATCACCGTGGTTTCGCCGGTTTTTATTGACGGCCAGTGTGCTTTTCACGTGGCGTCCAGAGGGCATCACGCCGATGTTGGCGGCATCACGCCAGGCTCCATGCCGCCATTCTCCCGTCATATCGAGCAGGAAGGCGTACTGATAGAGCCGCGTTTGCTGGTATCGGATAACGTGTTTGATGAGGCCGGCTTGCGCGGCTTGCTGAAGTCCGGTCCTTATCCCGCTCGCAATCCCGACCAGAATATTGCCGATTGTCAGGCGCAACTGGCGGCGAATCGAAAAGGCGTCGCCGAACTGGAGCGGCTGTCTGCGCAATACGGCCTCCATGTCGTGCAGCAGTACATGGGCTACATACATGATTTTGCAGAACAATCAGTGCGGCGCGTCATCGGCAGGCTGGGTGGTGGCCGGGCCCGGGTGCAGCTGGATAATGGCGCGCTGGTCTGTGTCGCCATTACGGTCGACCGGGAGAACAAGCAGGCAGTGGTGGATTTCTCCGGCACATCCGCCCAGCAGGACAATAATTTCAATGCGCCGCTGCCGGTGTGCCGGGCGGTGGTACTGTACGTGTTTCGCACCCTGGCGGGACAGGATATGCGGGTTGCCTGAAGCCGTTGCGCCTGATCGTACCGGAAGCAAGTCTGTTGAACCCGCGTTTTCCCGCCGCAGTGGTGGCGGGCAATGTGGAAACATCGCAGCAGATCGCCGATGCCCTGTATCTGGCTCTGGGCGAGCTGGCCGGTTCGCAGGGAACCATGAACAATTTCACCTTCGGTGATGATGAATATCAGTATTATGAAACGCTGGCCGGCGGCATGGGCGCCAGCCGCCACGCCAACGGCGCCAGTGCCATCCAGGTACACATGACCAACTCCAGATTAACCGACCCGGAAGTGCTGGAGGCGCGTTTTCCGGTATTGCTGGAAGAGTTTTCCATACGGCGCGGTTCCGGTGGCGCGGGCGCACATGCCGGTG
>QOAV01000012.1 GCA_003972845.1 Gammaproteobacteria bacterium | reverse complement strand
CGAATTGTTCATAGCCCTCGAGCAGGTCGGCCAGGCCTTTTTCCATTTCCTCGCGGTCACCGGAGAGGAACATCCACAGGTCCTGTACCGCCGGGCCGCTGCGGGCGTCGTCGAAATCAACGATGTGCGGGCCATGGTCGGTCCAGAGTATATTGCCGGGGTGCAGGTCGCCGTGTAGGCGAATAGTCTGAACTTTACCCGCACGCTGGTAGCTATGACCAATCTGCTCGATAAGATCGCGGGTGAGGCTGGAATATGCCTCAACCAGATGGTTCGGTATAAAATCGTTTTCCAGCAACCATTGGCTGGGGCCGATGGCAAAGCCCTGCACGTCCAGTGGCGGGCGGTGCTGAAAAGGCTTTGACGCGCCCACGGCGTGAATGCGCCCGACGAAACGGCCCAGTTGTTCCAGATGGTCGGGGTTGTCCAGTTCCGGCGGTCGGCCGCCGCGGTTGGGAAAAAGAGCAAAGCGGAAAAGTTCGTGCTTCAGCAGGGTGTTATCGTCGAACGCCAGTGGCGGCACCACCGGGATTTCGGCATCGGCCAATTCCTGCGTGAAGGAGTGTTCTTCGAGTATTGCTTCGTCGTTCCAGCGCTGCGGGCGGTAGAACTTGCCCACCACCGGTTCGCCGTCTTCCAGGCCGATGCGGTAGACGCGGTTTTCGTAGCTGTTCAGCGCCAGAAAACGACCGTCACAAAGCAGGCCCACCGACTCGACGGCGTCGAGTATGTGATCGGGAGTGAGGCCGGCGTAGGCCTGTTTTTCGCTGAGCTCTGGCATGGATACCGATTCCGCACAAACGCTGTAGTATACTCCGGTTGCCGCAATTCACTCAGAGAATAACTACATGAAATTGAACGATTTTGCTGATCTGATCGGCTTCAGTCGGCACAAGATGGTGCTGAAAGAAAAATGGATTTCCGCGCTGGGCGGCTTTTTGGGGATTTTCGCCATCTTCATGACGGCGCAATGGCTGCTGGACCCGGAGGTCGCGGTATATATCGTGCCGTCCATGGGCGCGAGCGCCGTGCTGCTGTTTGCCTCGCCGCATGTGCCGTTTGCCCAGCCCTGGAATCTGGTCGGCGGGCATGCTGTTTCCGCCATGATCGGCGTGGCATGCTGGCAGTGGATACCGGACTACGTGGTCGCTGCTTCGGCCAGCGTGGGCCTGGCCATCGGCGCCATGTATTTTTTGCGCTGCACACACCCGCCGGGCGGCGCCACGGCGCTGGCGGCGGTGATCGGCTCGGAAAAACTGCACAGCCTCGGCTTCAGCTACGAGCTTGCGCCGATCATGCTCAATACCCTGACCATTCTGGTGGTGGCGATAGCGTTCAATTATCTGTTCCCGTGGCGGCGCTATCCGGCGCACCTGAATGCGCTGCTGGAAAAGAAAAAGGAAACAAAAACCGAGCTGCAGGAACCAGGCCCCATCGACCACGCCGATTTCGTCTATGCGCTCAGCCATCTGGACACGCTGGTGGATATTTCCGAAGACGAACTGATGGAAATATACGCCATGGCCACGAAACGGCATGCGGCGAAAAGCGGGGGCTGACTACTGCGCGGGCAGTTTCACGCGCATGGTTTCGCCTTCGCCATGCACGGTATCCCACGCCCGCACATCGACTTCGCGCAGTCCGGCCGGAATCTCCACCCCGCCCAGACTGCGCGTAAACGGCTGCTCGCTGACATGCGGGTGCAGCAATACCCGTTCGCCCAGCAGCTTGCCGTGCGGCGACAGCACCTGCCACTTGTTGGCGTAATGATCCCAGCCCTCGTCATCGTGTTTCAGCGTTACATCAAAGCGGTAACTGCCGCCGCCCTGTGGCGTCACCTGTACGTCCACGATATCGACCTTGTTCGCCAGCGCCGACAGCGACGCAAACAGACCGATTGCGGCGAGCAACGACCCGCTCGCGGCGGCTGACGCGCGGTTCTTTTTCTTCATTTTTGGCATCCTTTTGTTTTTAAGACATGGATATGATTCCTGCTTGCTGTAAAATGCCCGGCACATGTTGAACAAAGCCGAAAAAAACCGGAACCAGATCGTCAACGCGGCCAGCAAGCTGTTCTATCGGCAGGGCTATGAATACACCTCGTTCACCGATATTGCCAGCGAGTCCGGCATACCGCGCGGCAATTTCTATTATTACTTCAAAACCAAGGAAGACATACTCGACGCAGTCATCGGCACGCGCAAGGACAATTTCCGCAAGCTGCTGGACAGCTGGAACACGGAATTCGCCACGCCGCTGGAACGCCTGCACCGCTCGCTCAACATGCTGAAAAACTCCGAGCCCGAAGTCATCCGTTACGGCTGCCCCATGGGCACCCTGAACACCGAACTGGGCAAGGCCGATCACCCGCATCGGGACGACGCCCGCGCCATGTTCGACCTGTTCCGCAACTGGCTGGTCGAGCAGTTTCAGGCGCTGGGTCGCGACGACGCCGATCAACTGGCCATGCATTTGCTGGCGCGGACCCAGGGCATCACGGTCATTGCGCATACCTATCGCGACCCCGAGTTCATCCACCGCGAGGCCGAACGGCTGCACCAGTGGCTGGACAGCCTCGTAGCCGACTATCAGCAATGACAACCGGATGGTTGAATGATCTGACCGGCCTGGCCAGGCAGGTCGATGGCGTCACCTGGGCAGTCATCACCATCAACCTGTTACTGGCGATTTTTGCCCGTCAATTGCTGCGCTTCACTTTCAGCGATCAGCTGGACTCACGCACATTCACCCGCCGCGTCACGGTATTTCGCGCCCTCAACCTGCTGATCGTCATCGCCTTCGTCTACACCCATTTTTACGCCAAAGGCGGCGCCAGCGGCCCCGGCTTCAAGCTGCTCGCCATCGTCATCATTCTCTACCTTGCCTGGCTTGCCAGCGCTCTGGCGGCGTGGTTCATTCTGCGGCGCTACGGCAAACGCCGGGAAGCCAACGGCGAGACACGCTACAGCGAAAGTTACAACAGCCAGTTGCTGACCCTGTTTGCCTTGGTATTCATCGGCATCGTCACTCTGATCACCATTATCCGTTTACTCGGCTTCAATTCATTGCTCGAAGCGGGCGGCGTGATTGGCTTCATCGGCGTGTTTCTGGCGCTGACCCAGGCCTCGTGGGCGCCGGATATATTCAGCGGCCTGATTATCCTCAACAGCGACATGCTGGAAGAAGGCGATGTCATTGAATTGCGCGGCAGCGGTAACGGCAAGGAAACTATCTACGGTTTGGTCTATAAAACCAAGGTTTTTCACACCGAAATACTGAATCTGGTCAACAACCACCGCATCATGATCCGCAACGCCGCCATCCGCGACCAGATCATCCACAACCTGTCCAAATTCGCCTCCGCCAGGGGTCTGCGCGAAGTGCTGCGTTTCAAAATCGGCTACGACACCCCGCCCGCCAAAGTGCGCGAGTTCCTCGCCGCCGCCTGGCAGCGGGTGCTGGAAGCCAACATCGACGGCATTGAAGAGCAACACGAGCCCGAATTCGGCGTCGGCGAAACCGGCGATCATGCGGTGGAATGGCTGGTGTACTACCACACCAAGGCGCCCGATCAGCTCAGACGGCTGAAAATGGAACTGAATGAAATATTCCTGCGCACGGCGGTGGACATGGGCGTTTCACTGGCTACGCCGTTGACGCATGTGGTGTCGAATGAGGCATAGTCCGGTTGCGGTCGCAACATCAGATTTGAGAATAGTCCCTGGTGTTTCGCGCTTTTAGGAACCATTGAATTCTTTCTCGGCTTCCGGATGAAATGAAAAATTCACTTGCCGAGTTTTTTTCGGATGTTAGAAAAAACCTCTTCCGCCGGAATGGGTTTCACGCGCCCTGACTGAAGATCGGCAAGTCGGCGATTTGCTTCTTTTGCCCAAAGCTTGTCTATTTGGGAATCTGGCGGGTTGAAGCTTTCCAGCAGAGTTTCGACCACGCGCGCGCGCTCTTCAACCGGCAAGGATGCCGCCTCGTTTATGATTTGTTTTGTATTCATGTATTGCCTCACTGCAAGCCGGGTGCTGCGTGTGTTTGGAATATCTAACCTTTCTGCTGAAATTATAGCGGTCAATAGAGGTGACGGACCTGTTGGACGACAATCGTGTGGATTACCCTGCCGAACAACCGTTGAACAAATCAAGTTGGCGCTTGTACAGCCCGGTCTTCACATCAAACAAATCCAGCAAGGTATGCACCAGGAAATCATGCGACACCGCCTTTCCCTCGCAGCCCTTGAGGGCTTTTTCGCCCAGTGATTTCGCCTGTTTCAGCCCGTCCGACAGCCAGGCGATCATGGGGATGTGTTTCTGCTCATCGGGCGCGATCAGGTAGGGCAGGCCGTGCAGGTACACGCCCTTTTCGCCCAGTGATTCGCCGTGGTCGGAGGCGTAGAGCATGAAGGCGTCGTATTTGCCGGCGCGGGATTTGAGGAAGTCGATGGTCTTGTTCAGCATGAAGTCGGTATAGAGAATCGTGTTGTCGTAGGCGTTGATCACCGACGGGTTGTCGCATTCGTGGGGCGAACTGGAAGCGCACTCCGGTTTGAAGTGAGCGAACGCTTTCGGATAACGCTTGTAATAAGCGGGGCCGTGGCTGCCCATGGTGTGAAATACCACGAGCACATCGCCGGGCGTTTGGTCGATCACCGCGTCCAGTTTGTCCAGCAGGATTTCATCTTTGTATTCGTCCTGGTTGAAGAACGGCGAGGCGGGGTCGAAGTCGTGGTGGAAATTCTGCGTTTCGATGCGCTCGCACACGCCCTTGCAACTGGAGTTGTTGTCGCGCCAGACAGTTTTCACGCCCGCTTTTTCCAGCACGTCCAGCACATTGCTCTGGCGCGAGGCTTTGGCGGGCGAATAGTCCTTGCGGTCGAGAAAGGAGAACATGCACGGCACGGAATAGGCCGTGGACGTGCCGCAGGACCAGGCGTTGCGGTAGCTGACAACATGCTGTTTCGGCAGCAGCGGAT
>QOAV01000204.1 GCA_003972845.1 Gammaproteobacteria bacterium | reverse complement strand
GCGCCCCCATCGGCAATCTGTTTCACAAGCTCACCGAAGAGGCTTGCCAGGGAGTGTTCCAGGCCGCCTGGGACGCCGGCATCCGCTACTACGACACCGCCCCCTTTTACGGCTTCGGCATGAGCGAACAACGGGTAGGCAACTTCCTGCGCCAGCAACCACGCCGCCATGGCGTAATTGCGGCTGGTGTTGTACCGGGTAATCACGTAAAAATTCTTGAACCCCAGCTGGTAATTCTTCCTCGTTTTTTCATCATAGCCCAACACGGTTGCTTTTTCCGTTTGTGGCATATTGACCAGCGGCTTAATGCCTTTTTGCGCCAGCTGGGCCAGGGTCATGCTCGGTTTCAACTTCTTGTTCACCAGCTTCAATCCAGCCTTGCTTTTGATTTTGGCCCTGGCTACGACCGGAGCGTTCTTTTTCCAGCCGTGACGGGCAAAATAATTAGCCACACTGCCGATGGCATCTGCCTCGCTGTTGAGCAGATCGCGCTGACCGTCCGCATTGAAATCCACGGCATAGGCGCGGTAGCTGCTGGGCATAAACTGGGGCAGGCCCAACGCTCCGGCATAGGAGCTTTTCAGCTGTACCGGACTGAGTTTTTCCTCTTTCGCCAACCGCACCAGCTGCACCAGCTCGGTATAGAAAAACTTCGAGCGGCGCGGATATCCCACCGCCAGAGTCGCCAGCGAGTCCAGCGCAGACCAGCGGCCTTTATTGTGTCCGTACTGGGTTTCAACACCAATAATGGCGACGATGATTTCCGCCGGAACGCCATACTGCTTTTCTGCTGACTCCAGGTCCTTGCGGTGTTTTTTCCAGAATGCAACACCGCCATCAATTCTTCTTTTGTTAAGAAATATTTTTTTGTAGCGATACCAGGGCAGCCCTTCGCTGGGTCGGGTAATGGCATCGATAATTTTTTTCTGATAACTGACACGGTCGAACCAGCCAGCGATTTCCGACTGTGGCAAGCCGGTGGATTTGGCCAGCCTTGAGGGCAGCTTCTGGATCTCGGCCTGAGGCGTGGCCGTAACCGGTAACGTAACCAGCAATGAAACAAGAAAAACAGCCAACCTGCTTATCATCAGCGGCACCCTTTAAAGTTTAACTTGAAATAAGTCTTCTACGTGAATGAATACTCATAAGAATACCAAACCCGGCCATCAAAGTAACCATCGAAGTTCCACCGTAGCTGACCAAAGGCAGGGGCACTCCGACCACGGGCAATATGCCGGATACCATGCCTATGTTGACAAAAACGTAAAAGAAAAAGGTAATGCTGAGGCTGCCAGCCAGCAACCGGGAATAGGTGTCAGTAGCGGAAATGGCGATATACAGCCCGCGGCCGATAATATAACTGTACAGCAGTAACAGAATACTGGCGCCGATCAGGCCGAATTCTTCGCCAAACACGGCGAATATGAAATCGGTGTGACGTTCCGGGATGAAATCCAGCTGCGACTGGCTGCCGTTGGTCCAGCCCTTGCCGTAAACGCCGCCTGATCCAATCGCTATTTTGGCCTGAATGATGTGATAACCCGAGCCCAGCGGGTCTGCTTCGGGGTTGAACAGGGTTAATACGCGCCGTTTCTGGTAATCGTGCATAAAATGCCAGGCCACTGGCGCCAGAGCGGTGGCGATAATACCCAGGCCCGTCAGTATGCGCCAGGATATGCCCGACAGGAATATAACGAATACACCGGCGGCAGCCACCAGTATGGCGGTGCCCAGATCCGGCTGCAGTATGATCAGGGCGGTGGGTACGCCGATGGTAATAGCGCCGATAATCAACCGGCCAGGCGACGGCGGCAACGGCTTGCGCGAGAACACCCAGGCCGCCATCATGGGTACCCCCAGCTTCATTACCTCAGCAGGCTGGAACCGGAACAGGCCCAGATTGATCCATCGCTGCGCGCCCTTGCCGATGACGCCAATAGCCAGTACCACCACCAGCAGAATCACGCCCACCCCGTATATCCAGGGCGTCCACCGCGCCAGCGCCTCCGGCGGAATCTGCGCCACTGCGATCATGATCACAAAAGCCGCCAGCATGCGGGCAGCCTGACGCAGTAGTATTGACAGGTTTTCGCCGCCGGCGCTGTACAGAATGACCAGGCTGAGCATGCTCATCAGCACCAGCGCGTACATCAGCGGATAGTCCAGATGCAACAGTGTTTTTTTGTTCATTGCATGTTTTCCTGCTGCTTTTCCTTTTCGGCTTTTTTAGCTTCCTCTGCCTGCAATTCTTCCGGCGTTAACAGATAGGTATCCATCACCACTCTCGCCACCGGAGCTGCGCCACTGCCGCCATGCCGACCATGCTCGGCGACCACGGCAACCGCTATTTTGGGTTCACCGAACGGCGCGAATGAAATAAACAGGCCATGATCCCAGAATTTTTTAGCCAGAGATTTTTCACTGTATCTGGCGCCCTGGGCAACGCCCACCACCTGGGCCGTACCGGTTTTACCGGCCATTTCATATTTTGCGCCAACCGCAATGCGCCGCGCCGTGCCACCACGGCCATGCACCACATTATGCATGGCGTCGCGCACGAATTCGTAATCTTCCGGCCTGGTGTTCTCGGCCTTGCGCAATATTTCGGGTTTCAGCTTTTCCACCTCACCGGTAATCGGATCCTGTATCGCGAACACCACCCGCGGCTTGTATTGCACGCCGTCATGCACGATAGCCGCGGTAGCATTGGCCAGCTGTAGCGGCGTCACCAGAATAAAACCCTGACCAATGCCGGAAATCACTGTTTCACCGGGGTACCACACCTGCTTGCGCACCTTGCGCTTCCATTCACGCGACGGGTACAGGCCGGAGGATTCACTGGGCAGATCGATTTCGGTTTTCTGGCCGAAGCCGAAAGAAGTCATTTCCCGGTGCATGGTATCGATGCCCAGCTTGTGGGCCAGCGTATAGAAATAGACATCGCAGGACTCGGTCACCGCCCGGCTCGCATTCATCGCTCCGTGCCCGGCCCTCTTCCAGCAGCGATATTTATGGCGAGCGTTGCCGAGACGAAAATACCCGGGGCAGTAGGTTGTCGCGTAACGATTGACGCCTTCCTGCAATCCCGCCAGAGCCATGAACGGTTTGATCGTGGAACCGGGTGGATAGCGCCCGTTCAGCGCACGGTTCACCAGAGGCCGGTCGGGCGAATCGCGCAATTCGGCATAAGGCTTGAAACCAATGCCATTGATGAAGGGATTGGGGTCATAGCTGGGTTTGCTCACCAGAGCCAGCACCCCACCGGTGCCCGGATCAATAGCCACTACTGCACCATTGAATTCACCCAGGGCCTCCTCTCCTTTTTGCTGCAAACGCACATCGATGTTCAGATACAGGTTCTTGCCCGGAGTGGGCTTTAGGGTCTGAATGACGCGCAGTTTTCTGCCATGAGCATTGGTTTCCACCTGTTCATAGCCTGGCAAACCATGCAATACCTCTTCATAGCTTTTCTCCACTCCGGTCTTGCCGATGTATTCCGATCCGCGATAACGCGACTGGAAGACTTTCGGGTCCATATTCTTGATATCGCGATCAGATATGCGACCGACATAGCCCACTACGTGAGCCGTCAGTCGGCCCAGCGGATAATGGCGTTGCAGCCGGGCCTTCAGCTCGGCACCGGCAAAGCGGTGCTGATTGACCGAGAACCTTGCTGCTTCTTCATCGCTTAAGTGGGTGCGCAGCAAAATGCTTTCGAATCCGGGACGCTGGTTACGGCGCTGGTTGAAACGCTTGATGTCGTAATCGGACAGCTCCACGATATAGCTCAGCCCGCGCAACAGCTCGTCCATGTCTTCCACCTGATCGGGAACAATTTCCAGGGTGAATACGGAAAAATTTTGCGCCAGCAGCACGCCGTTGCGGTCATAGACCAGACCTCTGGCGGGAGGAATGGGAACCACAGTAATACGGTTGCGCTCTGACAGAGTGGAAAAATGACGGTGATCCATCACCTGCAGAAACACCAGTCGCGCCAGCAACGTCAGAAACAGAAATCCGACTATAAACGACGAAACGATCAAGCGGTTACGAAAAACCCGGCTTTCTCTGGCGACGTCTCTTATGGATTCATGGGGCATGTGGTTCAGATTCAGAAATTATCGTTTTTGACCGTTTACGCCGGGTAAGTTCTGATTGAAGCAGCGCAAGCCGATAAACGGGCAAAGCGGTGACAGCCAGTCTTGCACAACAGATGCGCGGCGCTTGCTCAAATGTTCGAACGTCTGCGCAAATGGGCAAACAGATAAAACAGCCATGGCCAGAACAACATGGCCACAAACACGCCGAGGAAATATTTCCAGTTAATGGCATAGTTGTCCAGCATTCCGCGAATCACGGACGAAATGAGCTGATCCAGAAACACCAGAACGCCGACTACGATCATCTGCTGGATCAGCGGAAACATGGAGATTCTTTTATGGAATCGGGAAGCCAGATAAGCAATGGTCGATTTGGCCAGGGCGTGCTGTCCCATGGGACTGCCCAGCATCACATCCAGAATCAGGCCGCTGGCGAAACCGGAAACGACACCTACCCGGGCAGGCTGATATACACACCAGAAAATCAACACGACGCTGACCAGATCCGGACGGTAAACCTCAGCCCAGGGGGGGAAAGGTATCATTGCCACACTGAACGCCAGAAAGAACGAAACCAGTATATTCAGTAGTGGCCTTTTTTTGTGCTGGGTTGTAGCGCCGATCACTGCATGTCTCCGGTCAGCTCCGATACGCCGGGCGCAGACGGCACGGGTGTTTTTTCCACTCCGCCCGGCCAGATAAGCAGCACTTCCTTGCTTCGATTGAGATCCGCCATGGGCCGCGCCAGTATGCTCAGAAACGCCTCACCGGTGTCCTTGATCCTGACGATCCGGGCCACCGGAAAGCCCGCGGGATAACGCCCGCCAAGTCCGGAAGTCACCAGCACATCGCCCTCACGCACATCCGCCAGCTTGCTCAGATGCCGCAGCTCCAGCTGATGCGCCGAGCC
>QOAV01000167.1 GCA_003972845.1 Gammaproteobacteria bacterium | reverse complement strand
ACATTGTTGGCGAGATCGCTGTCAGAGTCATTGCCACAGGCGGTTCGGCGGAAATTGTGCATGACCCGGCAAACCGGGAAAAAGCGCACGAACTGGGCATGGTCGGCGGCCTGCTGAGGTACTGAAGTACGTCCCCGACAGGTGATCGGGTCAACTTTGTTTTACTTCCCACCGCTTCCACAAGTAATAAATGACGGGTATCACCAGCAGCGTCAGTACTAGCGAACTCAGCATGCCGCCGATCATGGGGCCGGCGATGCGTTGCATGACTTCGGAGCCGGTGCCGCCGCCGAGCATGATGGGTACGAGGCCGACGATGATGGCGGCGACAGTCATCATGATGGGGCGGACGCGCTGGCCTGCGCCTTCGAGTACGGCTTGTTTGACGTCCGCGGCGGTGAGTTTGCGGCCTTCGTCCAGTGCGCGGGAGGAAGCTTTTTCATACGCCTGGTTGAGATACACCAGCATCAGCACGCCGATTTCCACGGTGACGCCCGCCAGGGCGATGAAACCGACGCCCACGGCCACGGACATGTCGTAGCCCAGCCAGAACATGAGCCAGATGCCGCCGGTGAGGGCGAAGGGCAGGGTGCCCATGATGATCAGCACTTCGATGAAGTTGCGGAAGTTCAGATAGAGCAGCAGCATGATGATGACCAGAGTCAGCGGCACGACTACCGACAGGCGTTCTTTGGCGCGCACCATGTACTCGTACTGGCCCGACCAGGCGATGGAATAGCCGGGCGGCAAATCCACCTGTTCGGCCACCACGCGCTGGGCTTCGGCCACGTAGGAGCCGAGGTCGCGGCCGTCGATGTCCACCAGTGTCCAGCCGTTGAGACGGGCGTTTTCGCTCTTGATGGCGGGCGGGCCGTCGGTGACTTTTATATCCGCCACGTCGGCCAGGGCGATGCGCTTGTTGTTTTTGGTGACCAGCGGCAGCAGACGGATTTTTTCCACCGAGTCGCGGTAGGTCTGCGGGTAGCGCACGTTAATGGGATAGCGCTCCAGTCCCTCGACGGTCTGTGATACGCCCATGCCGCCGATGGCGGTGGTGATGACCTGCTGCACGTCGGCGATGTTGAGGCCGTAGCGCGCCGCCTTGTCGCGGTCGATATCGGCGCTGATGTAGCGCCCGCCGGCGACGCGCTCGGAATAGACCGAGGCGGTGCCTTCGACTTTTTTCAGCACCTGTTCAAGGCGCTTGCCGATTTTCTCGATTTCGGCCAGCTTCGGCCCGGCCACCTTGATGCCCACAGGGGTTTTGATGCCGGTGGCCAGCATGTCGATGCGCGTCTTGATGGGCATGACCCAGGCGTTGGTGACACCGGGGAACTTGACCAGTTTGTCCAGTTCGCGGCGCAGTTTTTCCGTGGTCATGCCGGGTCGCCATTGGCTTTTGGGTTTGAGCTGGATGAGGGTTTCGATCATGGTCAGCGGCGCGGGGTCGGTGGCGGTTTCGGCGCGGCCAATTTTGCCGAACACCGATTTCACTTCCGGCACGCTCTTGATCAGCTTGTCGGTCTGTTGCAGCAGCTCGCGCGCCTTGCCGATGGATATGCCCGGGTAGGTGGTGGGCATGTACATGAGGTCGCCTTCGTCCAGCGGCGGCATGAACTCGCTGCCGATCTTCGTGGCGGGCCAGAGGCCAATGACCAGCACGATCAGCGCCAGTACGACGGTGGTTTTTGGCGCGTTCAACACGCCGTTAATCAGCGGTTTATAAGCCCAGGTGACGACGCGGTTCACCGGGTTTTTGTGTTCCGGCAGAATCTTGCCGCGCACGAACCAACCCATGAGCACCGGCACGAGGGTAATGGACAGTATAGCCGCCATGGCCATGGAGTAGGTCTTGGTGAAGGCCAGCGGCGAGAACATCTTGCCTTCCTGTGCTTCCAGCGTGAACACCGGCAGGAAGCTCATGGTGATGATGAGTAGCGAGAAAAACAGCGCAGGCCCCACTTCGGTGGCGGCCTCGCCGATGACCTCCCAGCGGTTTTCATCGGTGAGCGGGGTTCGCTCAATGTGCTTGTGCACGTTTTCCACCATGACGATGGCCCCGTCCACCATGGCGCCGATGGCGATGGCGATGCCGCCCAGGGACATGATATTGGCGTTCAGCCCTTGCGCGTGCATGATGATGAACGCGCCCAGTATGCCGATGGGCAGGCTGAAAATGATCACCAGAGACGAGCGGAAGTGGAACAGGAAAATAGCGCAGATGGCGACCACGACGATGAATTCCTCGATGAGTTTTTCATGCAGATTGTCCACCGCGTGGCTGATGAGGGTGGAGCGGTCGTAGGTGGTGACGATTTCCACGCCATCGGGCAGGCCTTTTTTCAGTTCGTCCAGTTTTGCCTTGACCAGGTCGATGGTTTTTTGTGCGTTTTCGCCAAAGCGCATGACCACGTACGCGCCCACCACTTCGCCTTCGCCATTGAGTTCGGCGATGCCGCGGCGGATTTGCGAGCCGGTGACGATATCCGCCACATCCTGTAATTGTATGGGCGTGCCGTTTTTGTTCAGGCCCAGCGGGATCTTTTTCAGATCGTCGATGCCCTGGATATAGCCGGAGGCGGTGACCATGTATTCGGCCTCGCCCATTTCCACCACGGATGCGCCCGCTTCCTGGTTGCCTTTCTGAATGGCGGTTTTTATCAGGCTGAGCGGAATGCCGTAGGCGCGTATTTTCTCCGGATCGACCACGACCTGATACTGTTTGACCATGCCGCCCACGGTGGCGATTTCCGATACGCCGGGCACGGTCTGCAATTCATATTTCAGGAACCAGTCCTGCAGGCTGCGCAATTGCGAAATATCCAGCTTGTGGCTGCGGTCCACCAGAGCATAGCCGTAGACCCAGCCCACGCCGGTGGCGTCGGGGCCGAGCCGGGGCTTGGCGGTGTCGGGCAGAGTTGAAGCCACCTGGCTGAGGTATTCCAGCACCCGCGAGCGCGCCCAGTACAGATCAGTGCCTTCCTCGAAAATGACATAAACGTAGGAGTCGCCGAAAAACGAATAACCGCGCACGGTAACGGCTTTGGGCACCGACAACATGGCGGTGGTGAGCGGGTAGGTGACCTGATCTTCCACCACCTGCGGGGCCTGACCGGGGAACGAGGTCTTGACGATCACCTGCACATCGGACAGGTCGGGTATGGCGTCGATGGGCGTCTGTTTGACGGCGTAAACGCCAGCGGCAAGCAGTATGAGCGTCGCCAGCAGGATGAAAAAACGATTGCGCAGCGACCATTGGACGATGGCGGCGATCATTTTTCGTCTCCCTTGACTGCTTCCAGCTTGACCACTTCCACCGAGCCGTCGTCATGGCGCTCCACCAGCATGCGCAGTTTCTCCGCCGGCTTCAGGTCATCCAGCTTGATGGCGTTGCTCACCGGGAAATCCATGACCATGGACGGCCAGCCCCAGGCGTCCACGGGCTGGTGCTCGACGTTGATCTTGTGGTCGCTCGCCATGACCTTTTTCACTTCGGCGTCGATCCACACCTGTTTCGGCTTGGGCTTTTTCTGCATGGCCATGTCGCCGCCCGTTTGCGGCTCTTCCATGCGGTCGAAACCGGCGGTCAGGCTGGATTCCGAGTCGATGAGGAATTGCGCGGAGGTGACGATCTTGTCGCCTTGTTTCAGGCCATCGAGAATTTCCACGTAGTTGCCCGCTTCACGGCCTGTCCTGACCACGACAGATTTGAATTTGCCGTCGCCCAGCGCCTTCACCACGCGGTTCATGCGGCCGTTGCGGATGATGGCTTCGCGTTTGACATACAATACCGGGCTTTCAAACGGCGCTTTGATGGTCAGTTGCGAGAACATGTTGGGCTTGAGCAATTCGTCGGGATTGTCAAAACGAATGCGCACGCGCAGGGTGCGGGTTTTTTCGTCCAGTATGGGGTAGATGTAATCCACCTTACCCTGCCACACCACGCCGGGATAGGCCTCCACGGTCATGTCCACGTCCTGGCCCTTGCTAACTTCGCCGCTCTGCCGTTCCAGCACCTCGGCGATGACCCAGACCGTATCCAGCTGGCCGATGCTCAGCACTTCCATGGCGGGTTTCACGAACGCGCCTTCACGCACCATGAGCTTTTCGATGAAGCCGGACTGTTCGGCATGATAAACGATGCGCTGACGAGCCTTGCGGGTGCGGCGCAGTTCGGCGATCTGATCGGCGCTGACGCCGAGGGAGATGAGCCGGTCTTTCGACGCGCCCATGAGCAGGGCATTGCCGCTTTTCAATGCGGTGATATATTCCTCCTGCGCATTCACCAGAGTCGGGCTATACAGCTCAAACAGTTTCTGGCCTTTGCTCACCACATCACCGGCGGCCTTCACCAGCAGCTTTTCCACCCAGCCTTCCACTCGCGTGTGCAGGTTGTAGAGCTTCTCTTCGTCGAAGCCGACATAGCCCACGGTTTCCAGCAGCGAGGTTAGCTGGCCTTTTTTCACTTCGCCGATACGTACGCCAATATTATTCTGTACGGCTGGCGAAATTTTCACCACGCCGTCCTCATCGCCGCCGTCCTCGTCTTCATAAACCGGCACCAGGTCCATGCCCATGGGCGACTTGCCGGGTTTGTCGCGGCGGTAGTTGGCGTCCATGGGCGCGACCCAGTATTTGATTTTCTTTTCGCCATTTCCCGCGCCAGCGCCACTGGAGCCGGATGCGCCCAGCTCGCCCTGGATGAAAGGTTGCGCGAAATAACCGGCGATAACGCCGACGATGATGAATGCCAATGCAGAAATAAATTTGTTCATGGTGCCTGTTCCTTAGCTGCCGGAGCCGGCTGCCGGTACGAAATACAGAATGTTGGCCTTGGCCTTGAGGCGATCAACGTCGATTCGCTGCTGATCGAGCCGGGTGTTCAGATCGTCGATATAGGCGCGCATGACGTCGGCAAAATCGCCGCGGTCGGACTGGTACGCCAGCAATGCCGCCTGCGCCTGTTGTTTTGCCTGTGGCAACAGCAGCTTGCGGTACAGCTCCTGTCGCTTTTTCAGTTGATCCGCATTGGCCATTTCCTGTTTC
>QOAV01000064.1 GCA_003972845.1 Gammaproteobacteria bacterium | reverse complement strand
TCGTTGTGTTTCAGGGTCCAGATGCCGGCTCTGCTCCTGCGTCAGCCACTGGAAATGCTCCAGCAACTCGGCCGCTTCGACAATCAGCGCCGAGGCGAAATTTTTTGGTGAATGAAACTGGTCCCAGTCACGCTCGGCGGCAAATTCGCGCAAACGGAGCTTGAGAGATTCCAGTGAGTCAGCAGACATCGGGCGCCCTGTCAGGAATCGACCGCATGTTTGTTGTCGTGAATTTCGGCGCGCAGTGTGGGGACAAAATCCTTATAGATCTTTTCCAGAGCGAGCAGGTCTTTGCGCCGGGTTTTGGGCATTTTGCTCAGGCCGATGTTTTCTATGGAGCGGCGCACCTTGTCCTTGATACGAGACCACAAGGCGGACAGGTCAGCTTCGTCGCCCAGGGTATAGTCATCACGGTACAGGCGCTCGAAGATTCCGGTCAGCCCGTTGATGATTTCGGTCTGGCGTTTAGCCAGAATCACGCGCGAAACAGCATAAAGTATTGCCGCAAACAACAGTCCGCCAACGCCGAAGGCCAGCACCGCGGAAATAGCCCGCGGTCCGACATCGAACCAGAGCCAGGCAGCGACGGCCAGGCCTGTCAGGGCCGACCCGATTATGGCAATCAACCAAGGCAGGCGGGCGCGCCGATATGTGGCGGCGGCTTCGTTGACCACACGGGCGTGCGCATGCAGATAACGAGCATTATCAAACAAACGGGTTAATATATTGTCCACCCGGCGCATGGGCGCGCGCTGGATTTCTTCCAGTACCTGATCACGGGCATTATCGAAATCCGTGATGGGAAGAGCGGTCTCTTTGTGTACCCAGGGGCCAGGAATGTAAATATTGTAGATCAGCGGCACATCCTTGGTGGGAATGACTTTGGACAAGTTCCAGGTCAGGGCGCCGTAAGCGCGGGCAAAATCGTGAAGATTGCGAAACTGGTCCATTTTATTCAGCACCAGAATCAGTTTGTGACTGACATCGCGCAGGGCCTGTCGCATGACGCTGAGCGTCTCGCCGGTGGTGCCGGGTTTGTCCGGATCGAACATGAGCAAAATGACGTCCGCCTGTTCCGCGAACCAACGCACCACCTGAGTGAAATCATAGCCACGGTCAGAAGAAGAATTGGCAGAGTCGATCATGCCGGGGGAGTCAATCAGGGTGAGGCCGGCCAGCGCGGGAGATTCGCGCAATTTCAGCTTGAGATGACTGACCAGGCCGGGCCCATACTTGCGCAATTCGGCAAAACCGAGCTCGGGATTACTTACCAGAGAGTCGCCATCCTTTTCTTCCACGGTTGCGCCCTGGGAAATCACCGTGAAGCTGTCGTCGGTGGGCGCAACGCCGGTGTTTTGTACTTCTTCACCGAGTATATAGTTGATCAGTGTTGATTTTCCAGAAGAGTGATTACCCACCAACAAAACCATGGGCCGACCCTTGCGCGCACCGGGATCCGGCGCCCGGCTGAACATGAGTTTCTGCGCCAACGGATCAATGACATCGGTGTAAAAACGATTCGCCTCCCCCGCGATGCGTTCCAGTTCAGTGGTGTATTGAGTGTTTTCGGCCATCAATCAGATCCCTTTTGTATATGCAAAGTGTTGGTCGGAGTATAACGCTTCGGCAAGAACAAGAAAGCCCCTGGCGCATACTGGAGAGCCGTTTTGAAATAGCCCTGTCCATTTTTGCAAGGCAAAAAAAACCCCGCTGGCTGCGGGGTTTTTCGGTGCAGCGTTAAAGGGCTGAGCTTACATCATACCGCCCATTCCGCCCATACCACCCATCGGGTCCATGCCACCCATGCCGCCGGCAGCGCCGCCTGCGTCCTTGTCTTCAGGAGCATCGGCGACCATCGCCTCGGTGGTGGTTATCATGCTGGCAATAGAAACAGAGTTCTGCAGCGCATTACGCGTGACCTTGGTGGGGTCGAGTATGCCCATGGCAATCATGTCGCCATACTCACCGGTGGCGGCGTTATAGCCGTCGTTGCCGGAACGCTTTTTCACTTCGTTGAGCACCACGGAACCTTCTTCCCCGGCATTGGCCACAATCTGGCGCAGGGGTTCTTCCATGGCGCGGGTCACGATTTTGACGCCAATCTCCTGGTCGTGGTTGTCGGCATCGGCTGAACCGGCCGCATCGAGGCAGCGCACCAGAGCAGCGCCACCGCCGGGCACAACGCCCTCTTCCACTGCCGCGCGAGTGGCATGCAATGCGTCTTCCACGCGCGCCTTCTTCTCTTTCATTTCCACTTCGGTGGCTGCGCCGACCTTGATCAATGCAACACCGCCGGCCAGCTTGGCCACGCGTTCCTGCATTTTTTCCTTGTCGTAGTCAGACGTGGCTTCTTCGATCTGCTTGCGAATCTGGTTGACCCGCTCAGCGATGTCGTCGGGATTGCCAGCGCCATCAATGATGGTGGTGGCGTCCTTGGTGATGACCACGCGCTTGGCTGAACCCAGCTGCTCCAGAGTAGCGCCTTCCAGGCTCATGCCCACTTCTTCGGAAATCACCTGTCCGCCGGTGAGGATAGCGATATCCTGCAGCATGGCCTTGCGACGATCACCAAAACCAGGCGCCTTGACGGCGGCAACCTTGACGATACCGCGCAGGTTGTTTACCACCAGCGTAGCCAGTGCTTCGCCGTCCACGTCCTCAGCAATGATCAACAGGGGCTTGCCGGCTTTGGCGACGGCTTCCAGCACCGGCAGCAGATCGCGGATATTGGAAATCTTTTTGTCATGAATGAGGATCAGTGGACTATCAAATTCCACAGACATGGTGTCCTGTTTGTTGACGAAATACGGAGACAGATAGCCACGATCGAATTCCATGCCTTCCACAACGTCGAGTTCGTTATCCAGACCGGAACCTTCTTCAACCGTGATGACGCCTTCCTTGCCGACCTTGTCCATGGCTTCGGCAATGATCTTGCCGATGGATTCGTCGCCGTTGGCGGAAACCGTACCGACCTGGGCAATTTCATCGGAACTGGTGCAGGGCCTGGACAGTTCTTTCAACTGTTCCACAGCCTTGCCGACTGCCTTGTCCATGCCGCGCTTGAGATCCATGGGGTTCATGCCGGCGGCAACCGCTTTCACGCCTTCGCGAACCATGGCCTGGGCAAGAACCGTCGCGGTGGTGGTGCCGTCGCCAGCGTTGTCGGAAGTTTTGGAAGCAACTTCTTTCAGCATTTGTGCGCCCATGTTTTCGAACTTGTCAGTCAGTTCGATTTCCTTGGCCACGGAAACGCCATCCTTGGTGATGGTTGGCGCACCAAAAGACTTGTCCAGAACCACGTTGCGGCCTTTCGGACCGAGTGTGACTTTTACCGCGTCAGCCAGAATATTGACGCCCTTGACGATACGGGCGCGCCCGCTTTCGCCGAATAATACTTCTTTACCTGCCATTGTTTTTTCTCCTGTTGTTCAGTGATGTGTGGATAGCCTGCGGCTTATTCCACAACACCCATAATGTCGTCTTCACGCATGACCAGCAGCTCTTCGCCGTCGATCTTCACTTCGGTGCCGGAATACTTGCCGAACAGCACTTTGTCGCCCGCCTTTACATCCAGCGGTTTGACGTCGCCGTTGTCCAGAATCTTGCCATTGCCCACAGAGATCACTTCACCTTGTGAAGGCTTCTCGGTGGCACTATCGGGAATCACGATGCCGCCGGCGCTGACCTTCTCTTCCTCGAGACGGCGAACTACAACGCGGTCGTGTAATGGACGAATTTTCATTTTGTTTATCTCCTTACGTGTAAACAAAGTTGTATAGAAACAAAAAGAGCGCCAACGCCGGGTGTCAAAAACCCTGTTAGCACTCTCTTTACTTGAGTGCTAATTCTACGGCTGTGCGCTTTGTTGTCAAGCTGCGGGGGAAATGGGGATGCCTGGCGTGATTTACAAGTTTGTCGCGCTGGATGGTTGTTTGTGCGGAGCGCTGGCAATAGACTTCGAACCGCAGGATGCCGACGGCATCCAGGCCGGTGCGCGGGCGTAGTTCAACGGTAGAACGGAAGCTTCCCAAGCTTTTAATGAGGGTTCGATTCCCTTCGCCCGCTCCAACTTATTCGCGCCTTTTTCCCAAGATCCATAAATACACCGCACTGGCGATCCCCCCGGATCCGAAAATCATCGCCATGACCATGATCTGGTATCTCGCGGCGATAAGCGGATCAACACCGGAGAGTATCTGGCCGGTCATCATGCCGGGCAATGAGACCAGACCAACGGCGAATAATGAGTTGGTGATGGGGATCAGAGCGGTGCGGAAGGCCGCATTGCGCGCGGTCTGGTAATCTGCGCCGCGGCTGGTTTCGTCGTGGTAGCGTTCGGCGGCCAGGCTGATGGCGTTCATGGCATTGGCGAATATCATGCCGGCCAGCGGAATCATGTAACGCGGTTGATACCACGGGTGCAGGTCCAGTACTCCCTGAGTTACCAGGGCCAGTGTGGTAGCGCCGCCGATGAGCAGCGAGATGAGCACATAGCCATAGAGCCGTTTACGCTGTTTTTCCACCGTGCGCAGGGCGATCCAGCTGGAAGTCAGCACCATGACGGTTAACACGGCGACAATAATCCAGGCGTTGTTGGCGTTGAAAATATAACCGAGAAAATAGCCAATGATGAGCAACTGGCCGAGCATGCGGCCAACGGCGTATATGCCCTCGCGATAGTTCAGCGACCAGCGGTACTGGATGGTCAGGACAATCGCGACGGGAACCAGCGACATCGCCAAATGGGTAAGCGTGATGGTGTGGACGGTGGCTGTCATTATTCCTTCATCATTATTGAGGTTTTGTAGCCGCCTTCGAGCAGGCGCGACGCTTCTTCGGCAATGAACGCTGGCGTGAAGCCGGTTTTTTCGCATTGCGCGGCGGCGGGTTTGCCGTCCAGATAATCCAGGCAGCATTGCCACAGCGGGATACTATCCTGTATGCGCGAGCGCAGCCGGGCTTTATTTGCCCGTTCTCGGCGCACTGCGGAAAGCCGTTTGCGCGCCTTTTCCCATTGTTCGTCCAGTGAAAGCCGCAGGTCGAACTGGATGGCGGCCAGATGGAGTTGGAGCGATGCGGGATCGCCCGGCGAGAGTTGCGCCGACTCCTGCTCGCGCCAGCGGGCAATG
>QOAV01000127.1 GCA_003972845.1 Gammaproteobacteria bacterium | reverse complement strand
CGAATTCGTCTCCAAAGGTGAATGCACCAACTGCGGCCGCTGCATTGACGTATGCGCCGAAAATGTTTTCCGTTTCGATATCAGAGTCCCGTTCAAACATGATTCTGGTCGTTCAAAAAATCGATCTGCTCATCAGACTATGAATAATGAGGTTTCATCATCATGACATACAAGACAAGAAAAGCTGCATTGCTGAAAACCAGCGGCATCACTCTGGGGCTGGTGTTGTCCCTTGTCGCCGCCAACAGCTGGGCCGGGCTGAGTTCCCTGCGCGGCGAAGCATCCATAGAAAGCGGTTCAAATGCACCGGACGTCAAGCGCGAACACGCAGACAGCCCTCCCATCGAGCGTAACTATTTCCAGCAGCCGCCGCTGATCCCGCATCGGATCCGGGAATACCAGATCACCTTGCGCAATAATAAATGCCTGTCCTGCCACAGCTGGAAAACCTACAAAAAAGCCAAGGCAACCAAAATCAGCCAGACTCATTTTGACGACCGCGATGGCAATGCGCAGACCAGCCTGGCTGCACGACGTTATTTCTGTACCCAGTGCCACGTTCCCCAAGTGGACGCGCCTCCGCTGGTAGGCAATGCATTCCTGCCTGTCGAAGAGCTAAGCAAATAATCAGAATGACCGGGAGTTCATCATGACGACACCAACCAACGGTAAAAAGGGGTTTTTGAGCAGGCGCTCGGTGAAGGCGGTTCTGATCATTGGCTTTGTGCTGGGCATACTGTTCTGGGGCGCCTTCAACACGGCTCTGGAGCTCACCAATACAGAAACATTCTGTCTTTCATGCCACGAAATGAAAGATAATGTTTACCAGGAATACCGGAATACCATTCACTACAGCAATCGCACGGGCGTGCGCGCGACCTGCCCCGACTGTCACGTGCCGAAAGACTGGACGCACAAGATTATTCGCAAGATTCAGGCGTCCAACGAGCTGTATCACAAGGCGCTTGGCACCATCAACACCCGCGAAAAATTTGAGGGCAAAAGACTGGAGCTTGCCAAGCACGAATGGCGACGCATGAAGAAAGTCGATTCACGGGAATGCCGCAACTGCCATTCGTACGACTATATGGATTACACCATGCAAAGCCGCCGGGCTTCGCCCCAGCATATCGACGGTTTCAACGAAGGCAAAACCTGTATCGACTGCCACAAGGGCATTGCACACCAGATGCCCGATACATCCGAACTGAGCAAGGAAGAACGCGAGGAGTTCAATCTGGAACAGTAAACCGGTAGCGGAGTTCGTTTACTGCCTTCATGCACCCGGGAAGGCTCGGGAAAGCCGCCACTATGCAGTGGCGGTTTTTCTGTTTCGGTCTCACTGACTGTCAATCGCAGGTTGTCAGTTTCACCTCTCGACCATGCGCCAGGTAAAGCGAAACCGGTTTGCAATTGGTGTTACCCAGATAGATTTGCAGAGTGTTCAAATCCAGGATATTGGTTTCCACATTAGCATTCCCGACCCAGCGGGTTTCGATGTATTCCAGCGGCCGAGATGAGGTCTTGTCCGGTTCAAAATACAACGCGACCCAGCGATCGGGATACACTTTCACATTGCGATGCTCTCGCTTGAGGATGTACAAAGGCGTATCCAGCGCCTGGGTGCGAAAATGCCACTGAATACGGGTCTTTCGCTTGTCGATCAAGGCATTGACGCTGGCGCGGTAATAGGTTCCCCAGTCCAGTCTCTTTAGCGGAAACCAGGCAAACTGCCATTTACTGAGGACCTGGTTGGGATCACTCTCCCTGTTCAGTTCCCGTATCGCCTTCACTCTCTCCCAGATTCCGTTTCTGTTTTTCTTCTCCAGAATAAAGCTGTCCAGATGCACCGACTTCACCTTGCCAGGATTGAACTGCAAGGACAACGGATAGCCGCTGACATCCAGATCCGGCAGCGGGTCCGGCGATTCGTCAAAAAAGGCCGGGGGAATATCGTCACTGTTTTTCGGCGGCCAGACAACATAACGCGGGTTGCTCCTGTACATCTTTGCGTCAAGCTTGTTCAGATATTCCTGTCTGGCCTTAAAATCCGAATGGCAGGGCTGGATGTAATAGCCGGAATCCTCATATCTGGCTTGCGCTGGAACATTTTCGCAGAGTTGCTTGAACCAGTCGGCAAACACTTTGGTATTGTTTGCGCATATCTGGTAATAGCGGTTTTCCCCAACATATCTGGCAGGGCTGTCGGGCGCGGTACACAGGTGCTCGAGCCAGCCAGACTTGACCCGTACTTCAGGCTTGCAAATTTTATAATAACTCCCTTTTCCCGTATATAACGCCGATTTCAGCGGTGACTTGCAAAAGCGCTCCATGTAATCCGCGCGCAGTAATTTACCACCCGGACAACGTGTGCGATAAGGAGGCTGATAGACAGCTTCGGCGGGAAGCTTTTTACAAACGCCTTCTATATAGCTGGATTTGACCAGGGTTCCGAGACAGTCGAACGGAGGGTCCAGTTCGGCTTTTTTTGGAAAAGTCGTACACATGCGTGCCAGATCGGAACGTCCAAGCTCGTAGACAAAAGCTTCGCCTTCCCGGCCATAGCCCATTTCGTCCACCTGAAAATCCAGGAAAGTAAATCGGTGATAAATGCCCGCCATCAGGCCGGTGACAGAGTCCACGATATCAGTATTACCGATACTGACATTCTCTTTCACTTCGGAATGCGCATAGCCGACATATTCGGCGCGTTCATCCGAAGATTCACCGGTAAATCCCCGCCGCCCGTTCTGTTCAATATGAGCATCCACGTGCAGGCGATTGCCGCCAATGTTCAGGGACAGATAGGTCGCGTGATTCTTCGCCGCCAGGGACAATACCGGCGAATAAACCAGCCTGGTCATTCCGGCCGATGAGCGCAGTGTGTTGATGAGATCCAGCGCTTCGTCGCCGGCAAAAGCTGCGGATTGCATGCCAGACAGCATCAGTACAAACAAAGGCGCGATCGACAGCCACCTCATCATGTTTTTTCGTCCGCCGGCATAACATAGAACAGACCACGGTTTTCATGCGTATGCAACCGAATTTCCCTGGTTGGCAGAAAAAACCAGATATAGCGCCATAAGCCAGGCTCGTCCGGTAAAAAGGAATAGACATATGTATAAGTGTTTCCGGTTGGCACTTGCCCACGCATTTCGTGCAATTTTCCCGACGGTGACAACAGCATCATGAAAGGAAGATTCAGATAACGCGCCGTCACCCAGTATTCAGACAGCTCGAATCGCACGTTGGAACCGAATAAAGACTCAGCAGGCCTGCCAGACAACTTGAACTGCGACCAGTCCCAATCCACTGTGCGCGGATTTGACAGGCGTTTCCAGGGCGCTTCCGGATCAAACTTGCCCTTGCCGCCACGCACCCATACATCCGGATAAACTGCATCCGGGTCGCTCTCTTTCTCGATATCAAAACCAGCGGCCAGCAACAATTTTGCACCCTTGTGCGTTTGCCGTGGCCAAACCTGTTCTTCACCAGGCTTGAGGGAATAGGAATGACGGGTTTCCAGAACGGGATAGGGAATTTCCAGATCCAGATCCAGCAAGGGACGTTTGTCCGGAATATCCTTGATATCGCCAAATTCTGACGAATAGAAACCGACTTCCGTACCCCAGCGATCTTCCTCCTCGTCATCCAGCTTGAACAGGACATCCAGATTCTTTCCTGCGCGAATTTTCTGCTGGATATACTCCTGCAACAGCGGGCCGTTAAAAGTGACCGGGCTGGCGTCCTTTTCATACAGCCCCATGGCCAGCGGCATGACGCCCGGCTCCAGTGCGCCGGGAACCGTCCAGGGCTTTTCCCCATGGCGAGCATGGCTCCAGGTGACTTCACCTTTGGCCACACCGGTATAATTGTCATGACTGGGCCCGCCGCGACCTTCTACCCAGTCCGGGGCCAACGGGTACATGTACAAATGCAATGGCAAGTAGTGGCCCTTGCGCACAATGGGAGAAACCGTGGCGATGGACTCGGCAAACAATTGCGCCCGGGCCTTTTTAACCGCCGCCTTTTGCGGAATATTGTCCAGCCGCCAGCGCACCAGCGCACGCTTGATTTCAAACTCGCCAAACTCGGTGCCGCTGAAGCGGCGGCCGATGCGCATGTGATTGGCGGTGCCCTGGTTGATATCGTGATGCACGATGCGCCCGTCGATATATCCTCGGATTTCTGCATCCTCCACTGTCGCCAGCGGTCGCACGAGATGGTAATGGGCCACGCCTTTCGGCAGAGCCTCGCCTGGAGCCTCGCCTGACAGATAAAACCGTTTCGTTACTACCTCGCCGGCCCCCTTTAAATGAAGCTTTTCCAGTTGTTTCCGATGATAAGTCCGAGATTCAGGCGTCAACTCAAGGACACGAAATTTCAGACGAGCAGGAACCTTGTCAATCGGAACATCATAGATACTGGTCGGCTGGTCAGCAATCGCTATTGATCCAGTAAACAGAATACCGGAAACAGCAACGACAGAAATGAACGCAAATAACAGCCGGGTATACAGGTTTTTCATCGGCAAAGAGATCATGACAAGGGAGTAAGGCTCTGTGTCTCGCAAAAAAGGGCCGATCTTACAAAAAACGGACAACAAAAGCCGCTATAAATCCACCGGCAGATAAAAAAACGTGAATCGACCGCCATCAATGCCTGTTTTCCGCATAGCGCCGGTGGCGTACATGGCCAAGTCGACAAGCAAGGTATGGCGCTGTCAACGCCGCTTTGACCTGTTCCACGCCGATACAATCCGGCTCGCTCGGCCCGTTGCTAAAAGACCCGTTTTTTCAGTCAGGAGCGTTGTCTCCAATAAGAATGCCTACCGCGCGCCGCAGCGCCGTTTCTGCCTGTTTTCGCCCGCTGAGGCCACAGGCTTCGGCGCATTGTTTCCAGTTTTTTCGTTGCAACACGCGCTGCTTCATCACCTTTTCGGACATTGGATCCAGCCCGCTGTAGCCACGCCCGGCCAGCTTGTTGATCGCCGCGATGCTGTCCGGCCAGGAGCGGCGATGATGAGCGAAGTCCCGCAGTATACGTTGTTCCGTGTCATCCGGTATCGAGTCGCTCTGCGCATCGCCATCACACAAAGCCTGTGCCAGCGCTGGCTCCAGTTCAGCAAATAAA
>QOAV01000128.1 GCA_003972845.1 Gammaproteobacteria bacterium | reverse complement strand
TATGGCCCGAACAATACTCCTTTCGAAGATAGATTCCATGAATGACAGCTTGAAAAAGAACTGGGGATGGGGGCTGGGTATCCTTCTCGCAACAGGTGGTTTCAATACGGCTTTCGCCGCTTCCGACAGTCTGTTTACCCGCGTGGACAGTGCTTCGGTGTGCCCGCCGGAATACATACCGGCAATCTATGTGGCGCCATTGTCCAAAAACGCCACGGATGAGGAAAAGGCGGAGCAGGCCAGCGCTGCCGAGTCGATCGCCATTGAAGCGGATCAGATCGAGTCGACCAAATCAGGCCAGATGTCATTCAAGGGTAATGCGGTAACGGTTTATAACGGTCGACGCATATCCGGCGATATACTGGGCTTTGATCAGGAAACGTCCGTTCTGACCGGCAGTGGCAATGTGAAGCTGCTGAACAGCTACGGTGATGCCCTGAATACCAGCGAACTGCGGCTGAATACCGAAACCAGTATCGGCGAAACCGGCCCGGCCACTTACCTGCTGGGCGATCGCACCATACCCACCGGGCAGGATAAAAAGGCGGTAATGCAGGCGCGTGGCTCGGCCGACGTACTCGAATTTCAGGGGCAGGATCTGCTGAGTTTGCAAAATGCGCGCTATACCACCTGCAAAACGGGCAATGATGATGTTGTGGTGACGGCAAAGAAAGTTGACCTGGACATGTCCACCGGGATAGGTGTGGCGCGCAATGCGACGGTACGTTTTCTCGGCTTGCCGATTATGTACACGCCCTATCTGAGTTTCCCCCTGGGTAATCAGCGCAAGTCCGGCTTCCTGTTCCCCACCGTGGGTTCCGAGGGTGATTCCGGAACCGTGGTCATGCTGCCCTATTACTGGAATATAGCGCCGAACATGGATGCGACCATTACACCGAAATACATGTCCGAGCGCGGTTTGCAGGCATTGACTGAATTTCGCTACCTGACTGAAACCAGCGCCGGACTGTTCCGCGGCGAATACCTGCCCGACGACAAGCTTTTCGAGGATGACCGCTGGGGCGTCCTTTACCAGCATGACCAGGTCATCGGCGAAAACTGGTCGGGCCAGATTCTCTATCAGGATGTATCCGACAATGACTATCTGGATGATCTGCAAAACGATCTGGCGACAGCTGCCACCCAGTTCCTGCCACAACAGGCGTCTCTGGGCTATGCATCAGATACGGTCAATTTTTCGGTTCTGGCGAGAAAGCTGAAAACCATTGACGCCAATATCAAGCCGGAAGACGAGCCACATCGCGAATTGCCAAGAGCAGCGCTTTCCGCTTTCAACGCCTACGAGCCGAATACTCTGAAATACGGATTTGACTCCGAATTTGTCAGCTTCGATCATGATGCAAACATAACAGGCCAGCGTATTCACGTGGAGCCCAGCGTCAGTCTGCCCATGGAAGCGGTTTATGGTTTCCTGACGCCAAAGGTAGCAGTGGATTACACATCCTATTCCGTGGATGACATTCCTGTAGTATCTGATAACCCGGCCGATGATGCCGTGGATTTTGGCGATACTGCCGATAATGCCGATGCAACGACGACTGCCGCCGGGGGCACCAGTGACAGCACTACAACAGCGGATAACTCCGGCGCCTCATCGAACAATGCGACGCAGGGCAAAGCTGTTGCCGCAAAGGCCACCCAGATATCATCCAACCCGTCTCGCACTGTGCCGATTTTCAGCCTCGACAGTGGCCTGTATTTTGAGCGCGATGCCGTATTCGGCGGCCGTTCCTATACCCAGACTCTGGAACCGAGAGTGTTTTATCTGTACGTTCCCGAGGAGAATCAGGATGATTTCCCGGTGTTTGATACGTCGGATCTGAACCAGAATACAGTCACCAATCTGTTCCAGCCCAACCGCTTCACCAGCTATGACCGGCTTGGCGACGCCAACCAGGTGACTCTGGCCCTGACCACCAGCCTGATCGATTTTGA
This sequence comes from Gammaproteobacteria bacterium, assembly GCA_003972845.1. Taxonomy (GTDB): domain Bacteria; phylum Pseudomonadota; class Gammaproteobacteria; order QOAV01; family QOAV01; genus QOAV01. The sequence goes on along the minus strand of QOAV01000128.1, from coordinate 3,179 downwards.
CGATGGCACGGAGGTGCTGCGCGGCAGCATAGGGCAGATTTATTATCTGGAAGATCGGCTGGTGACACTGTCTGGCGAGCCTGAAACCAATTCCACTTCCGGCATCGTCACGGAACTCACCGCCCGCCTCGGCAAACGGGCGCTGAGTCCGCGCGAGCAGCGCCTGAAGCAGGTGAAGCTGGAGCGTTCGAGACTGGTCGGTAACGACTGGTATCGGGCTTCGGAGATCGGATCCGAGCGTGTCAATATCAATACTACCCTGGTCTGGGATACCGACGAAGCGACTGTTTCCGAAGGTCGGCTTGACGTCGCCTATACGCCAAACAGCTATTCATTGCTGGATTTTGAATATACCTATCGTGAAAACAACGGCAAGACCATCACTGACCAGTATAACCTGCAGGCGGTAGTACCGGTAACGCGCCAGTTCTTCCTCTACGGCGGTTACCGGTATGACGCCAACAACAGCAAGACTCTGGAAGGCAAGGGCGGCATTGAGTACCGTAATTGCTGCTGGGCATTCCGGGTGTATGGGACGCGACGCATCAACAACGATACCAAGGAAGACGAATATCGTGACTCCATCATGGCCGAACTTGAGCTGACCGGTCTGGCAACCATACGTTCCAGAGCGGGCCTGAGATAGGGCTTTCAGTACACGCCGGAAGGTGCGGAAACAGCGCCTTCCGGGGTAACTGATGCGGACCCGAACAACCATGCATAGATCTTTTTTTTCATCCAGGCTCATCGCCCTTCTGCTAGTGGGAATGCTGGGTTTTTCCGGCATTTCCGCACAGGCGGCAGTACCGCTGGATCGCATACTGGTGATAGTGAATGACGAAGTCATCACCGAGCATGATCTGCAACAAAAGCTGAAGTCGCTGAAAACCCAGCTTGCCGGCAAGGACGAAAAAGTGCTTGCCGCTGCGCGCAAGCAATTGCTGGACCAGCTCATTCTGGAAAAAATCCAGCTGCAATACGCCAAACGCATTGGCATTGATGTCGATGATGAAATGGTGGACAAGGCGGTCAAGCGCATTGCCGACCAGAACAAGTTTTCGGTGCGGCAGCTACGTCAGGCTCTGGAGCGCGACGGTCTGGGATACAAGGATTTTCGTGAGAGTATTCGCAATGAGATCATCATCAAGCGTTTGCTGGACCAGGAAATCAACAATTCCATCACCGTCTCCGAGAGCGAAGTGGACAATTTCATTGCCCAGAGACGCGGGGCGGGAAATGAGGATGTCGAATTCAACGTGGATCATATTTTATTGCCGTTCGGCCCGTTGACTCCGGAGCAGGCCAAACAGCAGGCTCAAGCCGCACTGAAACGCATTCAGGCCGGTGAAAATTTTACCGAAGTAGCCAGACAGATGTCCCGGGGGCCGAACGCCAAAGATGGCGGGAAACTGGGTTGGCGCAAGACTTCACAACTGCCAGCCGTATTCGTATCCACGCTATCCGGCCTGCAGCCGGGGCAAACTGCCGTGGTGGAAAGCCCGAATGGATACCACGTGCTGAAGCTGAACGAAAAACGTGGCGGTTCTCAACTGGCTGTTTCCCAGTACCATGTGCGTCATATTCTACTCAGGCCGAATGAACTGATGTCTCTGGAAGACGCAAAAAACAAATTGCTGCAATTGCGCGAACGAATCAACAACGGCGAAGATTTCGCTGAACTGGCGCGGGCGCACTCCGCCGACAAAGGCTCCGCCAGCAAGGGCGGCGATCTGGGGTGGATTGGTCCGGGCGTTACGGTAAAGCCATTCGAAGAGGCCGTGCGCAACCTGCAAGTGGGCGACATCAGCGAGCCGGTTCGCACCGCGTTTGGCGTGCACCTGATTCAAGTGCTGGGAGTCCGGCAGAAAGACGTCAGTCAGGAGAGGGATCGCGGCCTGGCCCGGCAAAAGATCATGCAGATGAAATCGGAAGAACGCTACGAGCAGTGGTTGCGCCAGTTGAAAGATGAGGCTTACGTGGAGTACAAGCCGGGTTCCTGAAGCCTGGCAGGCGACACAGTGCGCAGGGTTCCATCACCCGTCCCCTTGTTATTCGCCGAATCAAAGCTATTATTCTGATTACTTCATAAAGATTGTCAGGGCGGTAATGAAATGAAAAGTATGCCGGACGCGGTAAACCAGTTGATCAGCTCCATCACCAAAGTCATGCCGGAAGGCCTGACCTCCGAGCTGGAAAAGAATTTGCGCGCCGCCATGAGCGCGGCGTTTGAGCGCATGGATCTGGTGACGCGCGAAGAACTGGAAGTGCAGAAAGCCGTGCTTGCCCGAACCCGGGAAAAGCTGGATAAACTCGAAAAGGAAGTTGAAGAGCTTTCAGGCAAGCTTAACCAGTAAGCTGCTCTCATGTCTCTTGCTGTCGTTCACAGTCGCGGGCTGCACGGCATTGATGCGCCCCCGGTCACGGTGGAAGTGCATTTGTCCAACGGCTTGCCGTCCCTGTCCATCGTTGGCTTGCCCGAGACTGCGGTAAAAGAAAGCAAGGACCGGGTTCGCGGCGCCATACTCAATGCCGGTTTTGATTTTCCCGTCGGTCGTATCACGGTCAATCTGGCGCCGGCCGACCTGCCGAAAGAGGGAGGTCGGTTCGATCTGCCCATCGCAGTCGGGATTCTAGTCGCGTCCGGACAGGCGGTTGGCGAGAGGCTGGAGGAACTGGAATTTGCCGGTGAACTGGCCTTGTCGGGGGATCTGCGGCCGGTCAGCGGCATTCTCGGCTCCGCTCTGGGAGTCAGCGCCACCACACGGAATTTCATCGTGCCGGCGGCGAATGCGGATGAAGCGGCGCTGGCGAAAGAACTGAGTGTTTATGCCGTGGAACATCTGCTGGATGTAACCCGTTTTCTGGCCGATTCGACTACACTGTCGCCACATCAGGCGGGCTTGGCCGCGGCAATGCCTGATGAAGAAGAAGACTTGTCCGATGTTGAAGGTCAGTCTTTTGCCAAGCGCGCATTGACCATTGCCGCCGCCGGCGGGCATAGCCTGCTCATGATCGGCCCACCCGGCTCCGGCAAGACCATGCTGGCGAGTCGTCTGGCCGGTATTCTTCCGGAAATGACCGAACAGGAAGCTCTGCAATCGGCGACTCTGGACTCGCTGGTGCACGGTAATTTCGATATCAGGAAATGGCGCATAAGACCGTTCAGGCGACCCCATCAT
>QOAV01000191.1 GCA_003972845.1 Gammaproteobacteria bacterium | reverse complement strand
GGCCCAGGGGCAGGCGGTCAAGGTCGCCAGCGCCCCCGGAAGCGGCCTGGTGAGGCTGTATGACAAGGACCGGCGTTTCATCGGCATTGGTCGCATACTCGATGACGGCCGGGTGGCGCCAAAACGCCTGCTGGCAGCGTGAACTAAACAGTTGTTCATCAGCCATGGCGCGGGTAAAATACGCGCCTATTTTTTTATACGAAGCATTAACGATTGAGGACACAATGGCTCTAAGCGCAGAGAACAAGCATCAGGTGGTCAAGGACTACCAGCTGGCGGAAGGCGATACCGGATCACCGGAAGTGCAGGTTGCACTGCTGACCGCACGCATCAAGGATCTGACCCCGCATTTCAAGGAACACATCCACGATTTTCATTCCCGTCAGGGACTGCTGAAGATGGTCAACCAGCGCCGCAAATTGCTGGACTACCTGAAAAGCAAAAACATTGAACGCTACAGAGAGCTGATTTCACGTCTCGGTCTGCGTAAGTAATTCATCCAAATATTTAGCCGGAAGGCCGGCGGAGAACTGAATTTTGAAAGCAATCAGCAAGTCATTCCAGTATGGCGAGCATACTGTAACACTGGAAACAGGTGAGATAGCGCGACAGGCCGACGGCGCCGTACTAATCAGCATGGGCGATACACAGGCATTGGTTACTGCCGTGGTTGCCAGGGAAAGCCGGGGAGGAGACTTTTTCCCGCTGACTGTTGATTACCAGGAAAAGACTTACGCAGCAGGCCGTATTCCAGGCGGTTTCTTCCGCCGCGAAGGCCGACCTTCTGAAAAGGAAATACTGACCGCCCGGCTGACTGACCGGCCCATCCGTCCGCTGTTTCCCAACGGATTTACCAACGAAACCCAGATTATTTCCACCGTATTGTCAGCAGACAAGGATACCGACCCGGATATCATTACTCTGCTGGGCGCATCAGCTGCGCTGGTCCTGTCGGGCGCGCCCTTCAATGGCCCCATCGGCGCTGCCAGAGTGGGCTATGTTGATGGCGAATACGTATTGAATCCCGGTTACGCCACGCTGAAAGAATCCGACCTTGATCTGGTCGTCGCTGGCACCGAAGACGCAGTGCTGATGGTGGAATCGGAAGCCAATCTGTTGCCGGAAGACGTCATGCTGGGCGCGGTCATGTTCGGCCACGAGCAGTCTCAGGTCGCCATTCAGGCCATACGCGAGCTGGCCCAGGAAGCCGGAGTCAAGGAGTTCCACTGGGATGCGCCGGAAAAAGACACGGATCTGATTGAAGCGGTGCGCAAGGCTGCTGGCGATGGTATCGCCGAAGCCTATTCCATTCGCGAAAAAATGGAGCGCCAGAACCGCATGTCGGAGATCCGTTCCAAAATTATGAGCGAAGTAACCGACGGCGATGCCGATGCGGAAAAGACCATAGAAATTCAGGCCATTATCAAGAAACTGGAAAAAGAAGTGGTCCGCGGGCGTATTATTGCTGGCGAACCACGCATTGATGGCCGCGACACCCGCACGGTTCGGCCCATCACTATCCGCACCGGTGCGCTGGCCCGCACCCACGGTTCCGCTCTGTTTACCCGCGGTGAAACCCAGGCCATCGTGGCGACCACTCTGGGTACCCAGCGCGACGCCCAGATTATCGATGCGCTGGAAGGCGAGAGACGTGACAATTTCATGCTGCATTACAATTTCCCGCCATTTTCGGTGGGCGAAACCGGACGCGTCGGTTCACCAAAACGCCGCGAAATCGGTCATGGCCGGCTGGCTCGCCGCTCCATTGCTGCGGTGTTGCCGGATATGGACGAGTTTCCCTACGTCATTCGCGTGGTTTCGGAAATCACCGAAAGCAACGGATCCAGCTCCATGGCTACAGTCTGTGGCACCAGCCTGTCGCTGATGGATGCTGGCGTTGCGGTCAAGGCGCCAGTGGCTGGCGTTGCCATGGGCCTGATCAAGGAAGGCGAAAAGTTTGCTGTCCTGACCGACATACTCGGTGATGAAGATCATCTTGGCGACATGGACTTCAAGGTCGCCGGCACCGAAGAGGGCGTTACTGCCCTGCAGATGGACATCAAGATCGAAGGCATCACGCGCGAAATCATGGAGGCTGCGCTGGAACAGGCCAGAGAAGGCCGGCATTTCATTCTTGGCGAAATGAACAAGGTGATTGCCGAGCCTCGCGCAGACATGTCAGAGCATGCGCCCCGCATCATGACATTCAAGATTAACCCGGAAAAAATCCGCGACGTCATCGGCAAGGGCGGCGCCACCATTCGCGCCATCTGTGAAGAAACCGGCGCAACCATCGATCTGGATGATGACGGTACGGTGAGAGTGGCCTCGGCCGACAGCGCCGCCGCCACCGCCGCCAAGGAACGCGTCGAGCAGATCACTGCCGATGTGGAAGTTGGTGCCATCTACGAAGGCACGGTATCCAAAATCATGGATTTCGGCGCCTTTGTCACCATCCTGCCGGGACGAGACGGCCTGGTTCACATTTCCCAGATTTCCAACGAACGCGTGGAGAAAGTCACCGACAAACTCTCGGAAGGGGAAAAGATCAAGGTCAAGGTACTGGAGATCGACAAGCAGGGCCGTATTCGTTTGAGCATGAAAGCCATTGCAAATGAAAATGTTGCCTGACTAACCTCAGAAAACACTTGAAAAGGCCCCTGAATCAGGGGCCTTTTTTGTTTATGCTTGCGTCTTGATATGTCTGCCAATAACGCTTACTTTCAAACCAATGCCAACTGTTTTCGACATAGCTTCTTAATGGACATACCGGGCTACCAGGTCAAAAAGAAAATAGGCGAAGGCGGGATGTCTTCAGTCTATCTCGCTGTACAGGAATCCCTGCAGCGTGAAGTTGCGTTAAAAATTCTGAATCCGGTTTTTACCGCTGATACTCAGTTTACCGAACGCTTTCTCACCGAAGGCCGAACCATTGGCAAGCTGCATCATCCCCACATCGTCTCGGTATACGATATCGGCGTTACCGATCTGCACCATTATATCGCCATGGAGCATCTGGAAGGCGGCAATTTACGTTATCGCATGGAAACCGACCTTGATGCGGAGCGTTCTGCTGACATCGTGATGAAAATAGCCGAGGCGCTGGCATACGCCCACCGCCAGGGACTGGTGCACCGCGATATCAAACCGGAAAACATCATGTTCACCGATGGAGGACACCCGGTTCTGACCGATTTTGGCGTTGCCAAGCTGCTGCGGGAAACGACCCGCAGCACCTGTACCGGCATTACCATGGGCACGCCGTACTACATCAGTCCGGAGCAGGCGCGCGGCGCAAATATTGATGGTCGCTCTGATATTTATTCGCTGGGATGCGTGTTTCACGAGCTGCTCACCGGGTCTCCGCCATATGAATCTGACGATAGTCTTGCGGTATTGTATTCCCATGTTCACGATTCTCTGCCAGTACTCCCGGATCACCACAGCAGCTGGCAGCCGGTACTGGACCGGATGCTGGCGAAAAATCCCGACGATCGTTTCGGCAACGCCGAGGAGCTGCTGCAGGAATTACATACCCATATGCGTGTTCAGCACGCTGAACCGGAAAAAACACGGAGCAATGTACTGTGGCGCAGCGCTGCCAGGCTCAAAAACATGGCAACTCTGCTTTTATCCATGCTCTCGTTCTCCCGCTGGAAGAAGCCGGCAGCTTTCGCCAGCGCCACGTTCCTCGGCTCGGCGGCAGGTGGGGCGTTGCTGCTGTCATCCTTCGCCAAAAAAGCAGCTGCGCCGGCCGAAATGGTGGTTGCGGTCAATGCGCACCAGAACGACCATCTGGCTTATCCCGGCGGGTTCCTCCGTGGCGCGACGGATACCGGAAGCTTGTCGCTCGCCACCTCCTTTTCCGATTTGCCTGGCGTCAGCGTGTGGCATGGGGAACAAGCCGAAGCTGATGGCGGGGATGCCCCCGTTCTCATAAAACCTGCAGACGCTTCCTCAGAGCGCGAATTCACAGCACTGAGAGAGGTATTGCAGCAACAGATAGAGCATAATCATCTGACTGCGCCGGATGGTGACAATGCCTGGCAGACCTATATGGTCCTGGCAAAAAACTATCCCGAAAAATCCGAAGTCAGGGAAGTACCTGAGCGCATCGCCGAGCGCTACCTGCAACTGGCCATACATGTCGAGCCAGACGACAGTAGTCTGGCCGCTACCTATGTCGAGCGCGGTCTTAAAATCATGCCTGAACATGATGGCCTGCTGCGCATGAAAAGCCGTCTGAATCCGAAACCGGCCAAACAACTGGCCAAGTCGGAGGATCGGGTCAGGGCCAGCCTCACCCCTGTGCAGAACACGCCTTCCTCGACCGTCGCAACCAGTGCCGACGTCATGGTCAGCGCAAACGAAATGGACAGTTCCGGCGGCGATGATTATATGACCGCCGAGCGGTATTTCTATGGCGTCGGCATACGCAGGAACATTGCTAAAGCGGCACACTGGTATACCGTTTCTGCAAGCAAGGGCTATCCCGAAGCGCAAAGCAGCCTGGGCGTACTCTATGCCACCGGCAATGGCGTAGAGAAAGACGTGGACAAAGCAGTGTTCTGGTTCCAGAAAGCGGCTGATCAGGGCGTTGCCGAAGCGCAGTATCATCTGGGCCTGAGCTATTTGCTGGGCAAGGGCAACCCCATTGATCTGGACGAAGGCAAGGACTGGATACGGGAAGCAGCAAAACAGAACTACCGCAAGGCATTCATCGCTCTGGGCTGGATGTATGACAATGGCATCGGTGTCGAACAGAGTGTCAAAAAAGCCTTCAAATGGCACGCCAAGGCCATCAGAAAAGATATTTCCGGCGTGTTACCGTGGTCTGGGAAAAAGAAAAAGGTCAAGGCCGTACTGGAATGGGAGAAAATCATTCAACCGTATAAATCTTCCTGATTCGTCGGGTTTCCAGAGCAAGAAAAAAGCGGCCATGGCCGCTTTCTTTTTCGGAGCAGTCAGCGCTTCAGCGCCCCTGTTTTTCGCGTATTTCCTGTAGAGTCTTGCAATCAATGCACAAAGTAGCGGTGGGGCGCGCTTCCAGCCGCTGCACGCCGATTTCAACACCGCATGATTCGCAATAACCATACTCATCCTGTTCGATCAGCTCCAACGCCTCGTTGATTTTCTTGATC
>QOAV01000070.1 GCA_003972845.1 Gammaproteobacteria bacterium | reverse complement strand
TGCTCTATCCCTTTTTTCTCGCAATCTTCAAGCATTCTGCCAATTAGCCCTCCTAAGGCGCTTACAAAGACCACAGAGTTTGGGTCTGCCATTATTTTCCTTCGTTTTAACCTGCCGTCCTTTTTCACTTCCTTTTCTATCCAAGCCTTAACATCGCCTAAGCTACTAAGGGTGTCTATCTTGTTTACGGCAACGATTATGGGGACACCTGCTGCCCTTGCATGGTCAATTGCCTCCCTTGTCTGGGCCATGACTCCATCGTCTGCCGCCACAACCAATATGACTAGGTCTGTGACACTTGCTCCCCTTGCACGCATGGAGGTGAATGCCTCGTGCCCGGGTGTGTCCAGAAAGGTGATGGCGCCATGAGACGTTTTCACGTTGTAAGCGCCGATATGCTGAGTGATACCACCGGCTTCGCCGCTGGCCACCTTGGCCTTGCGGATATGATCAAGCAGCGATGTTTTACCATGATCCACATGACCCATCACGGTCACTACCGGAGCCCTCGGCGTCGTTTCTCCCTGCAGCTCTTCCTCTTCCAGCAGGGATTCCGGTGTATCGGGGGCGGCTTCTTTTGCCACATGCCCCATTTCCTCCACGACCAGAGTGGCCGTGTCGCGGTCCAGCATCTGGTTGATGGTGGCCATGAAACCCATGCCCATAAGGGTCTTGATGACTTCTGCGGCCTTCACATGCATGGCGGCGGCCAGATCTCCCACGGATATGGTCTCGGGAATGGCAACATCACGCACCACGGGCGCCACCGGTTTTTCAAATACGTGATCCTGCAGGCTGGTCTTGACTGTGCGTTTGGCGAAACCACCGGTTCTGCGTCCGCGCTGTCCGGCGCGCAGATGCAGCCGTTGTTCGCCGCCCCTGCGCTTGCGTTTCTTGTCTGCCGTTTTTGGTTCCGGCGCCGCTTTCTTGCGCACCGGTTCGGTTTTTTTCTCGGGCGCGGGAGCCTTTTTTGCGCTGGCCTGGTTTTCGGCCTGCGCCTTCAAAGCTGCTTCCTGAGCGGCTGCAGCTTCCTCTGCTTCACGTTTGGCGAGAGCTTCCGCCTCACGGGCTTTTTCCTCCGCTTCCCTGGCCAGACGAGCCTGCTCTTCGGCCTGTTTTTTCTTTTCGTCCTCAATGGCTTGCAGGCGGGCTTTTTCTTCCGCCTCTTTCTGTTCAATTTCTTCCACTGCGCTGCGTTTGACAAAGGTGCGTTTCTTTTTCACCTGCACCTGAACCGTACGAGCGGAACCGGTGCGCGATGAGACCTTCAGCTCACTGGTTTTGCGTTGTTTCAGGGTGACACGGCTGCGGCCTTGTGCAGGCTCGGCGTCGCCGCGCAAGAAACTCAGCAGGGACATTTTTTCTTCATCCGACAGACTGTCTCCGGCCTTTTTACCGGGAATACCGGCCGCGCCCAGCTGGGTCAGCAGCTTTTCGGTGGATATACCTATCTGCTCAGCGAATACCTTAATTGTTGTCTGCGCCACAATAAACTCTCTTGACGCGCTCAGGCGTCTTCGTTCTCGAACCACGGCTTGCGCGCCGTCATGATTAACTCGGCGGCGCGTTTTTCGTCAATGCCGCCAATTTCGGTCAACTCATCAATTGACTGCTCTGCCAGATCTTCCATGGTGACAATACTGTTGCTCGCAAGCAGGTGAGCCGTGTGCTCATCCATGCCTTCCATTTCCAGCAAATCCTGCGCTGGCTCGGAAGAAGCGATGCCTTCTTCCGTTGCAATGGCTGATACCAGCAAGGCATCACGCGCCCGGCTGCGTAATTCATCGACCAGACCTTCGTCGAATTCCTCGATTTCCAGCATTTCGGCCTTGGGCACATAAGCCACTTCTTCCAGGGTGGTAAAGCCTTCCTGCACCAGGATCATGGCAACGTCTTCATCCAGATCCAGTTTGCCGGAAAACAGTTTCATTATGCCTTCGTTTTCCTCGGCCTGCTTTTCGTTGGCCTGTTCAGGCGACATGATATTCAGCTGCCAGCCGGTCAGATCGGAGGCCAAACGTACGTTTTGTCCGCCGCGGCCGATGGCTTTGGACAACTGGGTTTCGTCCACGATCACGTCCATGGTTTCCAGGTCTTCGTCCACCAGTATGGACAACACCTCGGCAGGCGACAAAGCGTTGATGATGTATTGCGCATTGTCGGGCGACCACTTGATGATATCCACACGCTCACCGGCAATCTCGTTGGAAACGCTTTGCACACGCGCGCCGCGTATGCCGACGCAGGCGCCAACCGGGTCAATTTTAGGGTCGCGTGAATGTACCGTGATTTTGGCGCGGGATCCCGGATCCCGCGCTGCACTGCGAATTTCAATCAGGCCTTCACTGACTTCCGGCACTTCCAGTTTGAACAGTTCGATGAGGAATTGCGGGTCTACTCGGCTCAGCGATAACTGCGGGCCTCTGGCCAGAGAACTGATTTCCACCAGCAGAGCGCGAATGCGATCGCCGGGACGCAATCCTTCACGGGGAATCATTTGTGATTTGCGCAAAATGGCTTCGGTACTGCCCAGATCAACGATGACGTCACCGCGTTCCAGACGTTTAACCACACCGGTTACCATTTCACCTTCGCGATCAGAAAACTCTTCCACTACGCGAGCGCGTTCAGCTTCACGCACTTTTTGCATGATGACCTGTTTCGCGGCCTGCGCTGCGATGCGGCCGAATTCCACCGGCTCCAGCGGCTTCTCGATAAATTCGCCGACCTGGATTTCCGGCTGAATTTCCTGCGCCTGTTGCAGCGTCATCTGGCGTTCGGGAAATTCCACTTCTTCTTCGCTTTCAACCACTTCCCAACGGCGAAATGAATCGTAGGCGCCGGTGTCACGGTAAATGGATACGCGTATATCGACGTCTTCACCGTCTTTTTTACGCGTAGCAGTCGCCAGCGCTGCTTCCAGCGCCTTGAAAATCTCTTCTTTCTCTATGCCCTTCTCACGAGAAACGGCGTCCGCCATCAACAATATTTCGTTATGCTGCACGTTAATTCGCTCACTGATAGACTCAATTAAAATTCTGCCACCAAATTGGCTTTTTCCACATCTTCCAGAGGCAAATCATACGCCTCATTATCCACGTCAAGCACCAGCGTCGACCCATCCAGCTGTTGCAGTTTTCCGGTAAAACGCTGCCGCCCCATGACCGGAAATTTCATTTTCACCTTGATCCTCTCGCCGATCACTCTTTCGAAATGCTCCGCTTTTACCAATGGCCGATCAGCCCCCGGCGATGACACTTCCAGCAAATACTTTCCGGATACCGGGTCATTGACGTCCAGTATGGCGCTGACTTCCCGGCTGGTTCTGGCGCAATCATCGACATTGATGCCAGCGGGTGAATCGATATAGACCCGCAGCAGGGATTGATTGCCGGTTGCGGAATACTCCACCGTCAGCAATTCGTAACCCAGGTCGTTGATAACAGGTTCCAGCAAATCAACCAGATTGTTTTTACCTGTTGCCAAACTGTCCTCCACAACTGAAAAGTGGGCCGTAGCCCACTTGCGTATAACCCAACTGAATCCGTCGAGTATAGGGTTGTTTTGCCGGAAAAACAAAACACCCCTCGATGGAATCCAATAAAAAACCCCGCATTTAGCGGGGTCTTGTTATTCTGGTTGCGGGGGCAGGATTTGAACCTGCGACCTTCGGGTTATGAGCCCGACGAGCTGCCAAACTGCTCCACCCCGCGCCAAGTGCGGCCGCATTCTATGATGGAGCAGAGCGCTTTACAACTGTTGTTTTGATTTCAGGTGGGATAATCCTGCATGAAGGGCGCAAATTTACGCCAATCGGGCGAGTGCACTATTGCAAATTTGTATGAGCCAGCCGATCCAGGGCAAGGCCACGATCAGCGCCAGGCCGTTGACTACCAGCAGGGTGCGCATCTCCATGCCGCCGTTGAGCTGGACTTCCCCTTCGGGCGGGTCAAAAAACATAAGCTTGACGATGCGCAGGTAATAAAACGCGCCCACCACCGAGAACAATACGGCGACAACCGCAACCCAGTAGAGCCGCGACTCCACCAGCGCATTGATTACTGCCAGCTTGGCATTGAAACCGATCAGCGGCGGAATGCCGGCCAGGGAAACCATGAGCAGGGTCATGACCAGGGCATACAGCGGATGAGCGCTGAACATACCCTTGAAATTGGCAATCATGTCGGATTCGCTGTCTTTGTTGCTGAGCAGCAGTATCATGCCGAAACTGCCCAGAGTCATGAATCCGTAAACCAGAATGTAGAACATGGAGGCAGCGTAGCCGTCGCGGGTCGCGGTCAACATGCCGAGCAGAAAAAAACCGACATGGGAGATGGCGGAGTAAGCCAGCATGCGTTTCATGTTGGTCTGGGCGATGGCGACTATATTACCGAAGCCGATGGAAAACAGGGCCAGTATGATGAGCATCTGCTGCCATTGATCCGACATGGCTTCCAGTCCGCCCACAAGCAACCGCATGAGCATGGCGAAAGCCGCCAGTTTCGGCGCCGAACCCAGGAACAAAGTGACGCTGGTGGGTGAACCCTGGTAGACATCGGGCACCCACATGTGAAACGGCACCGCGCCCAGCTTGAAGCCGATGGCGACTACTACGAAAACCAGCCCCAGCGCCAGTACCAGATTGGCGCTGTCGCCAGCGCTGATGGCCGCATGTATTTGCGCCAGGTCCAGCGTGCCGGTGGCCACGTATATCATTGACATGCCATACAGCAGAATGCCCGAGGCCAATGCTCCGAGAACGAAATATTTCATCGCCGCTTCGGTGGCGTATAGGGAATCGCGGCGCATGGCGATCAGCGAATACATGGACAGGGAAAGCAGTTCCAGTCCCAGATACAGCAACAGCATATTGCCGGCGGAAATCATCACCATCATGCCCAGCACGGCAGTCAGCGCCAGAACAAAGTATTCACCCTTGAAAATGTCCCTGTCCTGCTGATAGAGGCGGGAATAGATGAACACCATGGTGGTGAACAGCAGGACGGCGATTTTCAGTATATCGCCCATCAGGTCCCGCAGAAACATACCGTTGAAAGTGGTCGCCTGCTGGGTGGAACCGACAATCAGGGCGATAGTGGCCAGCAGGCTGGCGATGCTGACCGTATAGGCGAGGCCCTTGATTTTCTCGCCAAAAAACAGATCCAGCAGCAATACGGCGCCCGCCATGCAGAGCAGGAAGATTTCCGGATAGGCAGGAGCAAAATCGGGTATTTGAAATTCCATAATCAGTTCCT
>QOAV01000014.1 GCA_003972845.1 Gammaproteobacteria bacterium | reverse complement strand
GTTCTTCGCCACACGCGGCCAGGGCGCGCAGATCGTCCATGCTCCCCAGGCGCGGGTCCACCTGGCGGTAGTCGCTGACCGCGTAGCCGCCGTCGTTGTCCCCGGGCGGCGTCTTGAAGAGGGGCATCAGGTGCAGGTAGGTCAGCCCCAGTTCCTGGAAGTAGGGGAGCTTGGCCCGCACCCCCGCCAGATCGCCGGCGCAGAGGTCCACGTAGCAGACGCCGCCCAGCACCGTCTCCTGCTGATACCAGCCCGGATCGGCCTCCCTGGCCGCGTCCAGCGCCTTCAGATCAGCGGGCCGCTCCAGCCGAGCATCAGACCCAGCGGAACCAGCAACAGCAGTACGGCGATGATGTTGAACAGGATGCGGTATTTCGGCATCAGCTGCGGCCAGCGTTTGGCGACGAAGGTTTTTACCGCCAGCGACGCCAACGCCGAGTGCAGCAGGAAATAGCCCAGCCAGGCAATCGCCAGCCAGAACAGGTAACTCATTATTCAACCTCTACGTTGATCTTATCGATGGCTGCGGGCAACTGGTTGAGATCGGCTATTTCAGCATCTGCCGTGAAATCAGCGGCGGGCCAGCGATCACCATTGCGGTTCACCCAGACCGTATGCAAGCCGGCGTCATGTGCGCCTTTTACATCATGCTCCCAGTGATCGCCCACATGAGCAATCTGCCGCGGCGGCACACCCGCAACCCGCACTGCCTGTTCGAACATCAATGGATGCGGCTTGGCTGCGCCCACCGATTCTGCGGACAATACAAAATCAAACCAGTGCCGGATACCAACGCGTTCGACGCTGGCGTTACCATTGGACAACACGCCGAGCCTGTACTCGCCGTGCAGTTGCTCCAGCACGGGCATGACATCGCTGTACAGAATCACATCGTTTCTGGCGGCGTAGTACACTTCGAATGCGGGTTCGGCAATGGACGGATCCAGACCCTGTTGCCGGGCCATGCGGCGCAGGCTTTCTTTCCACAGGAAAGTCAGGTCATGAGTCTTGTCCGGGAACTCATGCATCAATTCCTCACGCATGCCGCAGGAGCGGCGTTTGGCGTAAGGTTCCAGCAACCGCGGCGCATGGACGGCAAACCAGTCCAGCACGCGCTCGTCGGCGCGGCGGATCACCGGCATGATGTCCCAGAAGGTGTCGTCCAGATCGAATGTGATGACTTTTATCATGGCCGGATTATACAGGGACATGCTGGCGCGCTGGCGTTACCATGCGCAAAACTTTCCTTCGCCGCTTTATGGGTGCCTCTAAAAATAGTGATTTTTTCGCGAGAGCGAGGAGGTGCCGCGCGCAGAACCGGAGTGTACACGGAGTACATGAGGATTCGAGCACGGAGCCGACGAAGCTATTGCGGAAAAAGCGCATTTTTAGAGGTGCCCTTGTGAATCTCAACCTGATCCTGCTCGCCATCTGCCAGGCGCTGATGATGACCACCAACACGCTGACCATCACCACGTCGGCTCTGGTGGGCGCAAGGCTGGCCCCGGACCCGTCGCTGGCGACCCTGCCGCTGGCCGCGCAGTTTCTGGCAACCATGCTGACGACTCTGCCCGCCTCACTTTTCATGGGCAGGTTCGGGCGCAAGGCCGGCTTTATCCTGGCGGCGGTGATCGGCGTATGTGCTGGCATTTGCGCCACCGTTGGCATACTCAGCCATCAATACTGGCTGTTTGTGACCGGCGCGGCGCTGGCCGGCGTGTTTGTCGGTTTTGGCGGTTATATCCGCTTCGCAGCGGCGGAAGTGGTGAGGCCGGACTATAAAAGCATCGCCATCTCCTGGGTCATGGCGGGCGGCGTGGTGGCGGCGATCAGCGGCCCGAATCTGGCGCGACTGACTCGCGATGTTGTGCCGGATGCCTTGTTCGCCGGGAGTTTCGCGGTAACGATTCTGATTTACTTGAGCATCGGCGTCATCATGACGGCGGTGACCTTTCCGCCGCCTCCCGCGCCGCCGCCGGTATCTGAACGTACGCCGCTGAAACAGATCATCACCCGGCCGCGTTTCGTCATCGCGGTCATCTGCGGCGCGCTGGGCTATGCCGTCATGTCGCTGGTAATGACCGCCACGCCACTGGCCATGGCGCATCATCACCATCATTTCGGCGACACCACCTTTGTCATCCAGTGGCATGTACTGGGCATGTTCGCGCCCTCGTTTTTTACCGGCTACCTGATCAAGCGCTTCGGGCTGTCGAATATTTTGCTGACCGGAGCATTACTGGGACTTGCCACCGTCATTATCAACCTGACAGGCCAGACCGTCACCTATTTCTGGGCTGCTCTGGTGGCGCTGGGTGTGAGCTGGAATTTCCTGTTTATCGGCGCCACCACGCTGCTGACAGAAACCTACCAGTCCTCCGAAAAAACCCGCGCCCAGGGCTTCAACGACTTCATCGTGTTTACCGCCGTGACCATGGCGGCGCTTTCCGCCGGCGCGTTGCAGCACCGCTTCGGCTGGAAAATGGTCAATCTGGGCGTGTTACCTCTATTGTTTCTCATACTTTCCGCGGTTATCTGGTTGAAAACACTTGACCGGAAGCCAGCCTGAAAACATTTCAGAATATAGTTAAATTCTTATTTATTGTTATTATTCAGCTGTTTATTAAACTTTTTTTTGATAACGGGAATAGATTGTGTATTCTCTGCGTCTAGGTGTGGGCTAGAGTCAATTGAGGATTGTCAATTTCATTTCCGGAACTGACATCTCTCGACAGACCGAGACAGAGAACACCTGGACCACTAATAACTATACAGGCTTGCCAAATGAAGGCGGCCGCCGCTACACCATCTTTTTCAGGAGGCAAGAATGCGGAAAACCAACAAGATCGCTACGGCAGTCGCTGTGGCAGCACTGCTGGGCGGAGCCATGGCCGGCACCGCTCACGCAGAAGACGCGCCCTTTCCAACCGACAAGCAATGCGCAAAAAACAAACCCACTGACACGATTACCAAAGGCTGGTGCGCCGCGATCGTACGCAGCAAGGGCAACTGCCTGGCCTGTCATGATATTCAGACGCCGAGATTTCCAAAAGACCTGGTAGGACCGGGGAACATCGCCCCGCCCCTGGTCGCCATGAAGTCGCGTTTCCCGGACAAGACCAAGCTTCGCGCCCAGGTCTGGGACGCTACCGTAGCCAATCCGGAATCCGTGATGATTCCTTTCGGCCGACACAGAGTCCTGACCGAAGAAGAAATCGACAACGTGGTCGAATTCCTTTTGACCCTATAACAACAGACATATCACAACATTCAGGAGATAGTTGTATGCAACGCAGAACTTTTTTGAAAAGCAGTCTCGCCTCCAGTGCCCTGCTGATGGCGGCAGGCGCCGGTTTGCTGAAACCGACCCGGGTACTGGCCGCAGACTGGAACAAGGACGCTTTCGGCGCCAAAGATGTCGCCAGCGCCGTCAAGGCGGTGTTCGGTACATCGGATGCAACCGACAGCGACAAAATCAAGTTGAAGGCGCCAGCCCTTGCAGAGAACGGCGCGGTCGTGCCGATCAAGGTTTCCTCAACTCTGGCAGACGTCAACAAGATGGCCATCGTCATCGAGAAGAATGGTACGCCACTGGCAGCCGTGGTGGATATTGCCAGCGGCGAACCTTTCTTCAGCGCACGGGTAAAAATGGGCAAAACATCGCCCATTATCGCCTATGTCATGTCTGGCGGAAAACTGTACAAGACCAGCCAGGAAGTGAAAGTCACGGTAGGCGGTTGCGGCGGCTAGGCCGGGCATTGCATCGGACACCCTGACAACTTTAGTCAAACGAAAAGATACAAGAGGAAAATATCATGGCAAGAACCATGAAGATGAAAATAAAGAAAAAAGACAACGGCATCGCAGAAGTGCTTTGTCTGGTCAATCACCCCATGGAAACCGGTCTGCGTAAAGACAAGAAAACCAAAGAACTGATCCCGGCTCACCATATCCAGAAAATGCTGTTTGATGTCAATGGTAAAAACGCCGCCGACGTTTCTCTGGCGGGCAGTATCTCGAAAAACCCCCTGATTGGCGTTCATGTGAAAGCCAATTCCGGCGACACCATCAAGGTGAGCTGGAGCGACAACAAGGGTGAAAGCGGCAGCGCCGAGAAAAAGGTTCCCTGACTTGCATAA
This sequence comes from Gammaproteobacteria bacterium, assembly GCA_003972845.1. Taxonomy (GTDB): domain Bacteria; phylum Pseudomonadota; class Gammaproteobacteria; order QOAV01; family QOAV01; genus QOAV01. Next base: position 1,135 of record QOAV01000014.1, on the reverse strand, counting down.
TAATCGAGTGTCACGCCCGTACGCACGGGCGCAGGCATTTCCCGGAGGAGTAATGATGAAAAAAATGACGCTGGGCTTTGCTGCCGCTGCGCTGATCAGCGCTGGCGCAGTACAAGCCGACCCCAAAGCCGACCTGGAAGCATTCCAGGGATACTACAAGAAGATTTTTCCCGAGGTACCGCTGGAGGCCTATAACGATGGCATCTATGCCATACCGGCAGGTCAGGAGCGCGCAGAAAACTGGAAACTGCTGTTGGATTTCCCACCTTACGACGATGATGTCGCCAAGGGCGAGGAAATGTGGAACGCGCCGTTAAAAAGCGGCAAGTCCCTGGCTGACTGCTTCAAGGACAAACCGCCGGCAACCCAGTATCCGTACGCCAAAGACGGCAAAGTCATCACGCTGGAAGCCGATATCAACGCCTGTTTGAAGGCCAATGGCGAAGAGCCCATCAAGGATCTGAAAAAAGGCAAGATGGCGTTGCTTGAAGTCGCTTTCCGCAAACAGTTCAACGGCAAGAAAATGGCCGTGGACCTGTCTGACCCTGCCATGCAGAAGGCCTATGAAGAGGGCAAGCAGTTTTACTGGACCAAGCGTGGCCAGCTCAATTTCTCCTGCGCCAATTGCCACATACACAGCGCCGGCAAGAAGATCCGCGGTGACACTCTCGGAGCCGGCCTCGGTCAGGGCACCGGCTTCCCGGTTTGGCGCCAGAAATGGAACAACAAGGGCAAACCCTGGGGCACCCTGCATCGCCGCTATGGCGGCTGTAACAAGCAGGTCCGGGCGCAACCCCTGAAACCCCAGAGCCACCAGTACATCGCTCTGGAAGTGTATCAGGCCTACATGAACACGGGCGTACCGTTAAAAGTACCCAGCCTGCGTCAGTAAGCATCGGCTTTCGCGAAACAGAAAACCCGGCCCCGGCCGGGTTTTTTATGTCCATGGAGGGACGGACAGAAAACTGCTCCTGCGTTTTCTGCACTTCCGCCATCCCTGGCGGTCGGTCGATAACTGTTCCCGACCATATCGACACTTCCGCCATCCCTGGCAGTCGGTCGATAACTGTTCCCGACCATATCGACACTTCCGCCATCCCTGGCAGTCGGTCGATAACTGTTCCCGACCATATCG
>QOAV01000087.1 GCA_003972845.1 Gammaproteobacteria bacterium | reverse complement strand
TGGCATAGCGCACCGTGACCAGCACGTTGCGCAATCCCGCCTCGCGAACGCGCCGGCAGCTGTCCAGCGTGTATTCGTAGTACACCAGCGGTTCGGTGTACGTGTAGGCCACCGATCGGCACTTGCACCGTTTGGCCAATTTCGGAATCGATTCGGGCGGCAGCGAGTCGGCAGGCACGTCTTCCGGATTGGCCTTGAACATCAGCGACAGCAGCATCGCGTTCAGGCCCACGGATTTACCGGAACCGGTGGCGCCCACGAAAATCACCATGCCACGCTTGGACATGACGATATCTTTCAATACATCAGGCAAATGCAGGCTCTCAATGGTCGGTATTTCCATTTCTATGGTGCGAAGCACCATGCCCACCTTGCCCTGCTGCACGAATACGTTGACCCGGAAACGGCCGATTTCCTTCGGGAAAACGGCAAAGTTACACTCGTTGGTATCCTCGAAATCGCGGCGATTCTGCTCGTTCATCAGGCTGTAGGCCAGATTGCGCGAATCGTCCTCGGTAAGGGTCACATTCACCAGCGGCGTCAGCTTGCCGTCCACCTTGACGCTGGGCGGCACATCGGCCGATATGAACAGGTCGGAAGCCCCGCGCTGCTTCATCATGATGAGCAAGCCGGAAATATCCAGTTGAGCGTTTTGTTGTTGTTCCATAGTATTTATCCTGCTGCAGCCACACGCTGATTCTTGAACTGACCGAACGCGGCCTTGTTTTCCGCCTTGCGCATGGCTTCGTCTACACTAACCACGCCTTTTTGCACCAGTTCCTGCAAGGCCATGTCCATGGTACGCATACCGGCGGCCTGGCCGGTCTGCAATGCTGAATAGATTTGCGGTACCTTGTTTTCCCGGATCAGATTGCGTATCGCGTGTGTATTGATCAGTATTTCGTGACAGGCAACCCGACCGCTGCCGACTTTCTTGAGCAGGGTCTGCGCAATGACCGCGCGCAGGGATTCGGACAGCATGGAGCGAATCATTTCTTTTTCTGCCGCCGGGAACACGTCAATGATACGGTCGATGGTCTTGGCCGCCGAACTGGTATGCAAGGTGCCGAATACCAGATGACCGGTTTCCGCCGCGGTCATGGCCAGGCGGATGGTCTCCAGATCCCGCAATTCACCGATGAGTATGACGTCGGGGTCTTCACGCAAGGCGGATCTCAGGGCATTGGCGAAACTGTGGGTATGCTCGCCCAGTTCTCTCTGGTTGATCAGGCAGTTCTTGCTCTTGTGAACAAATTCGATCGGATCCTCGATCGTGAGTATGTGCTCTGCCCGACTGTCGTTGATGTAATCGATCATCGCCGCCAGCGTGGTCGATTTACCGGAACCGGTGGGGCCGGTGACCAGCACCAGACCACGCGGCTGATCCGATATGTTCTTGAAAATCGCCGGCGCATCAAGGTGGTCCAGAGTCAGCACCTTGCTGGGAATGGTTCTGAAAACCGCCGCAGTACCGCGATCAGTATTAAACACGTTGACACGAAAACGCGCCACATTGGGCAACTCGAATGAGAAGTCGATTTCGTATTCGTCCTCGAGCACCTTGCGCTGGCGGTCATTCATGACATCGTAGACCATGTCCTTGACCTCCTCGGCCGAAAAGGCGTCCACGTTGATTTGCTTGATGCTGCCGTCGACACGTATCATCGGCGGCATTGCTGATGACATGTGCAAGTCCGAAGCATTGTGCTTCACGGCAAATCCAAGAAGTTCCGTAATATCCATAGTTCGATTAAACCTTTTCGGGCTTTGGTTGCGTTACATGGAAAAAGTATAGATCAGATTTCCCATCACTCAAGGTATGTATACATGTCTCTGGAACTGCGTTATCAGGCCGTTGTCGAGCGAATTAAAAAAGCGCCGCGTCCGACAAAATTCAATACTAACAGAGTTCGCCTGATTGCTGTCAGCAAAACCCGCAGCGCCGACGACATCCGCAGCATTCACGAACTGGGGCAAACGGCTTTCGGCGAAAACTATGTGCAGGAAGCACTGGACAAGATCCGGCAACTGCGATCATTGCCGCTGGAATGGCATTTCATCGGCTCGATCCAGAGTAACAAAACCCGGGAGATTGCCGCCCATTTTGACTGGGTACACAGTATTGACCGCCTGAAAATTGCGCGACGCCTGAATGATCAGCGGCCGGCTCAGCGGGAACCACTGGATGTCTGTCTGGAGGTGAATATCAGCGAGCAGGCAGGCAAGTCCGGCGTGTTGCTGCAGCAACTGCCACAACTGGCGGAACAAGTTGATCAGTTACCCCGTTTACGCCTGCGCGGCCTGATGGCCATACCGCAAAAAGCCACAGAATTTGATGAGCAACGGGCGATTTTCAGACGCATGCGCGAAGCGCTGCTGGACCTGAATCGTCAGGGCCTGGATCTGGACACGCTATCCATGGGCATGTCGGGAGACATGGAAGCCGCCATCGCCGAGGGGGCGACCATGGTGCGCATCGGCACGGATATTTTCGGGCCGCGGACTTATCCGTGACTGCGCCGAAGCGCTGCGTCGGCAATTCCCTGGGTTGACCGGCGTCTTACTGCTGCATCAGGCGCGAAAGATAATCCGCCACCGCATCGATTTCTTCTGCGCTCAAGGTTTTCAACTGTGTCAGCATGACCGGATCGGCATTTTTGCGAAACCCTCCCTGTATGAACTCCAGCTCACGCTTGAGGTAGCCATAATGCTGCCCGCGCAGACGCGGATAAAATTTCTCGTTGTCGCCCTCAGCCGATGAGCCATGGCAAACAACGCATTTCTGCTGATAGATCTCTGCGCCGCGCTTTATATTTTCGCCGCTGCCCGTGCCCGGGTTCGGGTCCGGGGGCAGCTGGTCAACATAGGCCGCCACATCCGCAATGGATTGCCAGCCACCCAGCAGCTTCGGATCAATAAAGGGAAACATGGTGGGGTTCTGGCGCTTGCGGCTGAGTACATCCACCATTTCTTTCAGGATGATATTGCGATGCTGGCTCGCTATCACCGGAAAAGTGCCGTCTTTTTTTCCCCATCCAGTACTCAGATGACAGGTGGCGCAAAGCTGATACACTTTCTTGCCGTTAACAATATCCGGCTTTCTCGCCATGACCTCCTGCAGGGTCTCGGCGTTTGTCTCAATGGGGAAAGCCAGCAACCCCGTTACACCGATGAGGGAGATCACGCTTAGCCACAGGCAAGACTGGTGCAACAGGCGGGCCAGGCCACGACTACTTCTCAGCATTGAAACCTTGTATGTTTTCATTCGACGGAGTTGCCTGTATATTAATATTACATTATTTGCTTATAATTCAGCATTGCAGGTAAACATTCATTCACAATTGATGCGAATAAAGCGTTCATTCGGATCGAACCCATAATACAATGACAGATATGAGCTTTCACCCTATTCCGCCGTTTCATGTGTTCCGTACGCTTGCCTTCATTTTTCTGATGCTGGCGGTAGTTGTACTGCAAGCCATCCCGGCACAAGCCATGGAACCCATCACCATCATGCTCAATGACGATACGGAAGTGGATATCCGGGACTATATTGCTGATGGCGACGAAATGCTGCTCGGATTCGCCTGCGACGAAGGCGGCAGCTCGAACGAGGAGCAAACCGCCTCCATGCTGGCGGAAGACGGCATCGAAACCTGGATGCCTGATATGCTCAGCGCCTACATGCTGCCCAAGCTGCCCAGCAGCATCAAAAGCATCTCCGGCGATGACATCGTGAAAATTATTGAAAATGCGCGTAAAAAAACCGGCAAGAAAGTCTATTTGATCGCCGGTGGCGACGCCGCCGCCGTCGCCCTCAATGGCGCAGCCAAATGGAAAGAAAAATATGGCGCAGGCAGCTCCAGTGAAGAAACTGGTCTGGGCGGCATCATCATGATGTTTCCGCGCCTGAACGCAAAACCACCGGAGCCGGGCAAACCACCCGTTTTCATCGACGCCGTCGGCAAAACCGACGTTCCCATCCTTGTGCTGGAAGGCGAAAGAACGCCCAATCGCTGGGGGCTGCCATTACTGAAGAAAAAACTGGAAGCAGGCGGCAGCCGGGTCATGACCATGATTATACCCGCTGTGCGCGGCTATTTTTATAACCGCGAAGACTCCAACCTGGCGGAGGATGTCGTTACCGCCCAGCTTGCCGGCGTCATCAAGGCCAGCCTGTACACATTGACTCATTACAAGGACGGAGTACTGATACCGTGAAAAAGATCATCTCTTTGCTCGTCGCGCTGGTTCTGTCTGCGCCGGCTTTCGCTGCCAATCTAAAGCCTTTCGATGGCCCCACTCCGGCGCTGAAAGTACAGGGACTGGATGGCAAGACTTATGATCTGAATGATTACAAGGGCAAAGTCGTGCTGGTACAGTTCTGGGCCACCTACTGCGGCCCCTGCCGCAAGGAAATGCCCTCCATGAACAAATTATTGAAATCATTTGACGGCAAGCCGTTTGACATCCTCGCGGTGGACATGGGTGAAAACCAGGAAGAAGTGCAAGCCTTCGTAAACGAAATCAAACCGGAATTCACCATACTTATGGACCCGGAAGGTGAGGCGATTGCCGCCTGGAACGCTTTCGCCGTACCCGCCAACTTCATCATCGACAAGACCGGAAAAATTCGTTACACGTTGTTTGGCGGTACCGACTGGGCGGCGCCAGAGATTGCGGAGATGATTACTGCGCTGATTGACGAATAGCGCGTTGGACGGGCACATCCGCCTCTACTGATAGACCTGTAGCACCCACACCATCAGCCCCGCCGCAGTAATCCAGCTGGCCAATACCCTGCCCGCAATGGGCAGCCAGGAAAAACGTCTGGCGCGAATGACGCCGGCGAAATAAACCGCCAGCAGACCGCTGCCCACGGCAATGCCAAATGCAAACAGCAGCGGGTCTTTCAGTGTTCCGGTCTCCTTGATCATGTTCAACTGCCCCAGCGACCAACCGGACAAGGCCAGCCACGGCGCAGCCAGCCGGAATGGCGCTTGCCAGGCGAATATCGTTGCCAGCCCGGTGGCGATCAGCGCAACAAAAACCATGCTGTCGGCATACGGCATGACCACGCCCTGAGTCTGAGCACCCGCGCCCACCAGCACCGCCAGTGCGAAAATCGCCAGCCGTGCGCCGAAACAACGACGGCAAAACGCGACCCACAAACCCGTCACCACCGGCAACAACAGCGTACTCATGGACAACAGCGGATTCAGTACGCCTTCCACCACGTCGAAGCGGCTGAAGCCCATGTGTGCCTGCGCCGCAACTGGAGTGAAACTACACAGCAGGCCCAGAGTTCCAGCCCGGAGAAGTCTTTTTGTCATGGCGCCATCAAC
>QOAV01000212.1 GCA_003972845.1 Gammaproteobacteria bacterium | reverse complement strand
TGCCGCTGGGCGACGAGGCCCGCTACTGGGTCGAGCGGTTCATCGCCGAGGGCAGGCCCGGCCTGGTCAGGGGCCAGGGCCTGACGGCCGACCTGTTTCCCACGCGCCGGGGCAAGGCCATGTCGCGTCAGGCATTCTGGCAGAATATCAAGCGTTATGGCCAGATTGCCGGCATCGAGCCGCAACATTTGTCACCCCATGTATTGCGCCATGCTTTCGCCACGCATCTGCTCAATCACGGCGCTGACCTGCGCGCGGTACAGATGTTGCTGGGCCATTCGGATTTGTCTACTACGCAAATATATACCCATGTCAGCCGCGAGCGTCTGAAACAGTTGCACTCTCGTCATCATCCGCGTGGATAGCGGCGTTGCTTGCGGTTTCGCACGGCGTATCGGCGCTTCCGGGTTTTTTGGATTACGCGGTTGCATGAGTTTACAAAGCGCGTTAGCTTACGCGGCAAACAGCCACAATAAAAAGGAAGGCTCCCCGCTTTGAGCAAGCCTGAAGCGCGACGCATCCATCGGGATCAACACGGCATCAATCCGGAGTATATCGACCGCCATGCCCGCTCGGTCATCGAGACCCTGCTGGATGCCGGTTATGACGCCTATCTGGTGGGCGGCTGCGTGCGTGATTTGATCCTGCGCAAGAAGCCAAAAGATTTTGATGTGGCGACCAACGCCTTGCCTGAACAGATAGCGCCGCTGTTTCGGCGCAGCCGGATCATCGGCAAGCGCTTCCGGCTGGTGCATGTGCGGTTTGGCCGTGAAGTGATCGAAGTGGCGACTTTCCGGGCGGGAGCCGACCTGGTCGATGATCTGGAGACCACCGATGCCGGCCGCATTATCAGCGATAACGTTTACGGCGAGGAATACGAAGACGCTTTCCGGCGGGATTTCACCATCAATGCGCTGTTTTACGATATCCGCGACGATGCAGTGCTGGATTATGTGGGCGGTTTTGCGGACTTGCAGAGCCGCAAACTGCATGTCATCGGCGACCCGGAGAAACGTTTTCGCGAAGATGCCGTGCGCATGCTGCGCGCCATACGGTTTTCGGCGAAACTGGATCTGACGCTGGAAACGGATCTGGTCAACACCATCAAGCGTCTGAGCTATCTGCTGGAAGATCAGTCGCGGGCCCGTCTGTTTGATGAAGTCATCAAGCTGCTGCAGGGTGGCGCAGCGGTGAAAACCATGTCGCTCATGTGCGAGTTCGGTTTTGTTGAAATGCTGTTTCCTCCGCTGGATCAGCAACGTTTGTGCGAAACGCTGAATGATTGCAGCAGCCTGCTTTGCCGCGCCCTGAAAAATACCGATAAACGCATCCGCCAGGGCAAGTCGGTAACGCCCGCATTCATGTTCGCCGCCTTGTTGTGGGAACCGGTGCGGCAGCGTTACGAGGAATTGCTTGCGCGCCGCGTACCGCCCATTACCGCCATGGACAAGGCGGCCATGGAAGTGCTGGAGCGGCAGGCGGCGCGGGTCATTGTGCCCAAGCGATTCAGTGTGCCCATGCGGGATATCTGGACCATGCAGCTGAGGCTGCCGCGTCGCGGCGGACGCAGGGCGTTCAGTCTGTTGTCGCATCGTCGTTTCCGCGCGGCTTATGATTTTCTGCTGTTGCGTTGCGAGGTGGGTGAAGAAGACCCCGCTCTGGCGCAATGGTGGACGCGCTTTCAGGAAGTTGACGAAACCGAGGCGGTGGCCATGGTGCGGGCCTTGCAGCCGGGCAAGACCGGTGGTTCGTCCCGCCGCAGGCGCCGGCGCAAGCCGAAAACCCGTCAGGCCAACAAGCCGGCCTGACATGAACACGGCATATATTGCCCTGGGTTCCAATCTGGATCATCCGCTGCGCCAGTTGCGTCAGGCTCGCAGCGCGATCAGTGATCTGCGTCTGACTGAATTGTTGCGTTGTTCTTCGGTCTATCAAACGGATCCGCTGGGATATGCCGACCAGCCGGATTTTTATAACGCCGTGTGTGCGGTAGCAACAGATTTGTCGCCGCAAGCCCTGTTGTCGGCATTGCAGGGTATTGAGCATGCGCAGGGTCGGGAGCGGTTGCACGGCAAGAATGAACCGCGCACTCTGGATCTGGATATCCTGTTGTATGCTGACCAGGTCGTTAAGCAACCCGACCTGGTAATCCCCCATGCGCACATGCTGGAGCGGGCTTTTGTTATCATACCGCTGCTGGAAATTGCGCCGGATCTGATCGTGCCTGGAGCGGGTCCGTTGCAAGGGTATCTGAAGAGCGTGAAAAATCAGGGCATCAGGAAACTGCAGAAATCGTGGAGAGGGTAGCAATGTTCAACGACAACATATGCCGGATCGTGGTGGAGGGACCTATCGGCGTGGGCAAGACCACTCTGGCCCGCAAGCTGGCGGAACGCCTGGATTTCCGGGCTGATCTGGAACAGCCCGAGAACAATCCGTTTCTGGAAAAATTCTACCGGGCGATGGACTGTCATGCCCTGTCCACCCAGTTGTACTTTCTGTTTCAGCGCTCCGAGCAACTGGAGCAGCGCAATGCCGGCCTGGCGGGTCAGCGCGTGGTAGCCGATTACATGCTGGAAAAAGACCGGCTGTTTGCGGAACTGACCTTGACGCCGGAAGAATTTGAATTGTACGACAAGGTCTACAGAAAGCTGGATCCGGATCTGTCGCCCCCCGATCTGGTGGTTTATTTGCAGGCGCCCATGCATGACCTGGTGGATCGGGTGCGGCACCGGCGTGCGGACTGGGATTATCATCTGGAGAGCGATTATCTGGAGAAAGTGGATCAGGCCTACGCCACTTTTTTTCACAATTATCGTGCTGCACCGTTGCTGATCGTCAATACCGGCAGTGTCAACACGGTCGAAAACCCGCAGGATTTTGATATGCTGCTCGACTATATGGGCCAGATCGAGACCGGCCGGCATTATTTCAATCCCCTGGGATCGCAATAACATACATGAGCAAGATTACCATCCAGACTCTGCGCCAGATGAAGCAGGACGGCGAGAAATTCACCAGCCTGACGGTGTATGACTACAGCTTCGCCAGCGTACTGGACAAGGGGGGCATCGAGGTTCTGCTGGTGGGCGACTCGCTGGGTATGGTCATTCAGGGGCGCGACAGCACCTTGCCGGTGAGCTTGCGGGACATGGTCTATCATGTGCGCGCGGTGAAGCGCGGTGCTGCGCGCAGCCTGATTCTGGCCGACATGCCGTTTGGCAGTTCCCAGATGGGACCGAAGCCGACATTGAAAAACGCCGCGGCGCTGATGAAAGCCGGCGCGGCGGCGGTAAAACTGGAAGGCGGCAGCGTGATGGTGAAAACGGTGCGTTATCTGGTGCGGCGCGGCGTGCCGGTTTGCGCTCATCTCGGTCTGTTGCCGCAGTCGGTGAATCAGCTCGGCGGTTATCGCGTGCAGGGCAGGAGCGACGATGACGCCAGCCGCATCAGGGAAGATGCCTTGCGCATGCAGGATGCGGGAGCATTCGCCGTCTTGCTGGAGGCGGTTCCGGCGCCGCTGGCGCGGCACATTACCCAGGCGCTGGACGTGCCCACCATCGGCATCGGCGCCGGCCCGGATTGCGACGCCCAGGTACTGGTATTGCATGATGTGCTCGGTATTTACCCCGGCGGCAGTCCGAAATTTTCGAAAAACTTTCTGGCTGGCGCCGGCACTGTTCAGGCGGCGGTGCAAGCCTATGCCAAGGCGGTCAGGTCCGGCGAATTTCCGGCTGCCGAACACAGTTTTTCCTGATGACCGACGTGGTGCGCACCGTGGCTGCGTTACGCCGGGCGGTGGCCTCGCTGCGTGACAACGGCCAGAGCATCGCTTTTGTTCCCACCATGGGTAATCTGCATCGCGGCCATTTGCGTCTGATGGATCAGGCGCTGCAGGCGGCCGATGTCTGCATCGCGAGCATTTACGTCAATCCCATGCAATTCAACCAGCAGGCGGATCTGGCGGCCTATCCGCGTACGCCGAAGGCGGATCTGGAAAAACTGCAGCAAGCCGGCGTGCAACTGCTGTTCATGCCGGACGACCAGACCATGTATCCGCACGGGCAGCATCAGCAAACGTTTGTCGAAGTGCCAAACCTGGGTGAAATCCTGGAGGGCGAGCACCGACCCGGGCATTTTCGCGGCGTCGCCACCGTAGTCAATCGTCTGTTCAACCTGGTGCAGCCCGATATCGCCGTGTTCGGCAAAAAGGACTATCAGCAGTTGATGCTGGTGCGAAAAATGGTGGCTGATCTGGCCATGCCGGTAACCATCCTGGCAGGAGAAACCGAGCGAGAAACCGATGGCCTGGCCATGAGTTCGAGGAATGCGCGTTTGTCTCCACAACAGCGGCGCATCGCTTCCCGGCTCCATGAAGCTCTGGTTGAAATCAAGAATCTTGTGGCCAAAAGTTCCGAAAATCTGCAAAAAAGCATCGAAAAAACGATTAAAGAGCTGGAAGAGGCCGGGTTTGCCGTTGAATATCTGAGTTTGCGCAGGCGCTCTGACCTGTTGCCTCCGGAGCCAGGGGATCGGCAACTGGTTGTGCTGGCGGCGGCAGTACTGGGCGATGTCCGCCTGATTGATAATCTCGAAACAGAAAAGCTGTCCTGAACAAGCTCGACGGCAACAGAAAACGGGCCGGCCAATACCAGCGCTGGCGCATGCGAGCGGGGTGCCGTTATTCATGGCATCCCTGATTGAATCGGCCAGCGTAACACGCGATAATATAACAGTATTGTTGAATTTGAATGGCCCAGATGCGTATTACCCTGTTGAAAAGCAAGCTGCACCGTGTGCGAGTGACCCACGCCGAACTGGATTATGAAGGCTCGGTCGCCATTGATGGCGATTTAATGGATTCCGCCAATATCCGCGAATTCGAGCGTCTGGAGATTTATAACGTCAACAACGGCGAGCGTTTCACCACTTATGCGATCAGAACCACGCCGGGCTCCGGCATTGTTTCCGTCATGGGCGCGGCTGCGCACAAGGTGGCTGTGGATGATTTGCTGATTATCTGCACCTACGCGGATTTTGGCGAATCCGAAGCCAAATCATTTGCGCCCGATCTGGTCTATGTCGACGAAAACAACCGCCTGAAGGTGAAGGCTGACCATATTTCCGCGCAAGTCGCCTGAGTTTTCCGGGGCCGACAGTGACAGTTCTCTCTTCCGGCAATCGTTTTGCCGTCGGCAGCCCCCTGAGTGTTTTTCGAAGCCTGTTCGACCACTGGCATTTGATATTGCAGATGGGCAAGCGCGAAGTCATCGGGCGTTATCGCGGGTCCATACTCGGGCTGGTCTGGTCGTTGTTCAATCCCATACTCATGCTGGCGGTATATACCTTTGTTTTCAGCG
>QOAV01000010.1 GCA_003972845.1 Gammaproteobacteria bacterium | reverse complement strand
TTGTCGCTGTTTGCCAGCGCCGCCGATGGCGATGCCCGCCGCGCCCTGAGTTTCCTTGAGCAGGCAGCTGATCTCAGCCGTGACGATGGCGCTGCGATCAGCCTGGAGCTGGCGGGACAGGTGGTCAGCGGTGCGGTGAGACGCTTCGACAAGGGCGGCGAGTACTTTTACGATACCATTTCCGCCCTGCATAAATCGGTGCGCGGCTCCGACCCGGATGCGTCTCTGTACTGGCTCGCGCGCATGCTGGATGCCGGCTGTGACCCGCTGTATGTGGCCAGACGCGTGGTGCGCATGGCCAGCGAAGACATCGGCAACGCCGACCCGCGAGCTCTGCAGCTGGCGCTGAACGCCTGGGACGTACAGCAACGGCTGGGCAGCCCGGAGGGCGAGCTGGCCATTGCCCAGGCGGTGGTGTATCTGGCCTGCGCGGCGAAAAGCAATGCGGTGTACCAGGCCTGGAAGGCAGTGACAAAAGACGTGCGCCAGCGGCCGACGGAAGAAGTACCCCTGCATCTGCGCAATGCGCCAACCCGGCTGATGAAGGAAGAAGGTTATGGCCGCACTTATCGCTATGCGCACGACGAGCCCCATGCCTACGCAGCAGGAGAAAATTATTTTCCTGACGGCTTCGAGCCAAAGCAGTATTATTCGCCGGTGGACAGGGGGTTGGAACGGAAAATCCGGGAAAAACTGGCTTTTCTGCGCGGACTCGATAAACAGGCAAAAGGGGGGTGATCATCAGTGAATCAGTGGCTTGCCATCGCGGCAGGCGGCGCATTGGGCGCTGTCGCACGTTTTTGGGTGTCCGGCTGGGTCTATGAGACTTTTGGCAAGGGTTTCCCCTGGGGCACTCTGGCGGTCAACGTGATCGGCTCTTTCGTCATTGGCCTGATGTTTGTGATTCTGGTGGAAAAGATTGCCGCCGACCCGGTCTGGCGTTTGTTCGTCATGGTCGGCATGCTGGGCGCATTCACCACTTTTTCCACCTTTTCCCTGGAAACACTGCAACTGCTGGAAGCCGGCGCGGTAGTACGCGCCGGAGCGAACATGCTGATCAGCGTTATCAGCTGCGTACTCGCCGCCTGGGGCGGTGTGTCGATCAGCCGACTTTTAATGAACTGAATGAAACCCGGAATGAACTGGAATGCTAGACCCACAATTATTACGTAACGATCTGGATCGTGTCGCCGACAACCTCAAGCGCCGGGGATACCAGCTCGACAAGAAAGCTCTGGCCGGACTGGAAAGCCGGCGCAAAGCCATTCAGGTAACGACCCAGGAGCTTCAGGCGCAGCGTAATCGCCGCTCCAAAGCTATCGGTCAGGCCAAGGCAAACGGTGAGGATATTGAACCGTTGCTGGCGGAAGTTTCACGGCTCGGTGAAGAACTGAAACAGGCCGAGGCGGAGTTAAGCGAGTTGCAAAGCCGTATGCACGAACTGTTTCTGGATATACCCAATCTGCTTGCGGATGACGTACCGGATGGACGTGATGAAGAGGATAATGTCGAGGTGGCGCGCTGGGGCGAACCGCGGGTTTTCGATTTTGCGCCGAAAGATCACGTGGATCTCGGCGAGAATGCCGGTCTGGATTTTGAAACAGCAGCCAAACTTGCCGGCTCGCGTTTCGTGGTGATGTCCGGCGACATCGCCCGTTTGCACCGCGCCCTGGCGCAGTTCATGCTCGACCTGCATACCGGAGAACATGGCTATGTCGAAATGAATGTGCCGTTGCTGGTAAACGATGACAGCTTGCGCGGCACCGGCCAGCTGCCCAAGTTCGCCGAGGATCAGTTCAGACTGGAAGGAGATTTCGGCTACTCGCTGATTCCCACGGCGGAGGTGCCGGTGACCAATATCGTGCGCGACGCCATACTGGATGCCGACGAGCTGCCGCTGAAAATGGTCGCGCATACGCCCTGTTTCCGCTCCGAGGCAGGTTCCTACGGCCGCGATACGCGCGGCATGATACGGCAACACCAGTTTGAAAAAGTCGAACTGGTGCAGATAGTGCGGCCGGAAGACTCCGCGCAGGCGCACGAAGCGCTGACTGCGGATGCCGAAGCAGTATTGCAGAAACTGGGGTTGCCCTATCGCAAGGTTATTCTGTGTGCGGGCGATACCGGTTTTTCCGCCCACAAGACCTATGATCTGGAAGTCTGGCTGCCGGGGCAAAATATGTACCGTGAAATTTCTTCCTGCAGTCATTATGGCGATTTCCAGGCGCGCCGCATGAAAGCGCGCTGGCGCCATCCCGACAGGAAAAAGCCGGAGCTGGCGCATACGCTGAACGGTTCCGGCCTGGCCGTGGGCCGTACTCTGGTCGCGGTGATGGAGAACTATCAGAACGCCGACGGCTCCATTGATGTGCCTGCAGTATTGCAGCCCTATATGGATTCCAGAACTGTCACCAATTCCAGCGCCTGACCAGGGGGCGTGCGTGAGCAATCTGCTGCTGTTTCCGCTGAGACTGCTGGTTTTTTTGGTTCGATTGCCTGTTGCATTGCTGGATATGCTGGTCTACCTGCTATACGCCGTGGTTCTGTATGCGTTAGCCGTTCCCGGCTTTCTGCTCCATGCGGCTTACCAGCTTGTCATGTATCCGCTGCGGCGGGCGCGGGGTCGGGAGGACTTGGGAAGCTTCAGGGCTGGCTGGTTTCTGACCGGACCGATAAAGATGTATTTGAGGAAACAACGTGAAATTGTTGCCTGGCTGTGGTCATCCTGGCGCACCTTGCGTTCACGCAAACAGCGTGAAGCGAGCAGAGATCGGCAGAGAGACCATTATCAGGCCTATTTCCAGCGGGAAGAGCCGGTTTTGAGCGCGCAACAGCCATCCAGGCTGCCCGGCAATCAGGATGGCACACCGGATATTCCTGTTTTTGGAGAGAGCCGGCCCGGGCCCGGAAAACAGCGAGTTTCTTCCGGGTCTGTTGTTCTGTCCTGCCCCCATTGTGGTGTTGCCAGTGCAACAGAAAATGAATATATGGTACAAAACGATGGTGCAGTGATTTACCAGTTCAAAACGCAACCGGGCAGACAATATACGGGAGAAAATGGCGCTGGCAGGTGGCGCTGCCTGGCTTGTGACCAGGAAAGCCATCTGGTCGAAGTTCTGGAAAACAAGGGCGCATATAATTTGAAGACAAAGCAGTGGGACCCGGAACCGGCATGGGAGTCAGGCCCGACAGCCAGGGTACGGACGCAAAAGGGTGGTCAGGAATCATGACCCTTATTCGACAGTTTTCTCTGGTGATCCTGTTGCAGATTGTGGCGGTGATGATCGGCGCGGCGTTCATCAGCATGAACAGCCTGCGAGAGCATCTGACCAACGAGATGAACATGCGCGCGGAAATTACCGCCGCTTCTCTGGTGGAATCGCTGAAGCCGGTGATGGCGTCGGGGGATACGACCCTGGTCAACGCCATGATCAACGCCATGTTTGATCAGGGTTATTTCAGGGAAATCAGCGTGGAGTCGGCGGATGGCGATGTGCTGGCTGGTCGGGAAAAAGCGCTGACTTTCGAAGGGCTGCCGCAATGGTTCGTCAACCTGGTGCGAATGCGCCCGCAAGCGGTGGTGCAGCCGATTACCACGGACGGCAAGGTGGTGGGGCGGGTCAAGGTTCTTAGTCATCCAGGCAGCGGTTATCACGACCTCTGGAGCAACGCCATCAAAACAGTGATATGGGTGCTTGCGACCGGACTCATCCTGTTTCTGGTCATCATGTTCATATTGCGCAAGGTAAAGCATTCGCTGTCGGCCGTGGAGCAGCAGGCGCATGCCATCAGCCAGCGTCATTTCGTCATCAATGATGACCAGCCGCGTTCGCGCGAACTGGCCAATGTCGCCAGCGCCATGAACAATCTGTCGCACAAAGTGAAAGACATGCTGAAGCACCAGTCCCAGCTGGCCGAATCACTGCGCAAGCAACTGTTTCTGGATACAGTCACCGGGCTGCACAACCGGCACAGCTTCGAAACCCGGGTGAGCTATTTCCTGGATTCGCCGGAGCATGGGGATGATGGTGTAGTGATTCTGTTTCAGTACGACAATCTGAGAAAGTACCGGGATATATTCGGCTACGAAGACACCGACAGTCTGCTCCGCTCCATGGGGCGGATTATCCAGGCGGCCTGCAAGGATCATTCAGCCGTCATGGCGCGGCTTACCGGCGCCGAATTCATCGTCTATCTGGAGCAATGTACGGCCAGGGACGCCATCGGCATCGTCGATCAGGTCTGCAACAGTTACGCCGATCTGGAGCAGAAGGGCGAGCAGGATATCATCAGCGGCCCCAAGTGCGGCATTGCAGTGACCCGGGTGGACAGCAGTTACTCCGACCTGTTGCGGGCGGCTGACATTGCCTTGCAGGTGGCGAAAAGACCCTCGTGGGAAAAAAGCTGGCACATTTACGGCGACAAATCCGACCAGCAAGTCACCGAATACAGTGAAGAGCGCTGGCGTCAAAATCTGCAGGAAGCCATCACCCACCACCATATCACCTTCCTGTCGCAGCCCGCGCTGGATGCGAATTCCGGAGAAACGCTGCATATGGAAATGCTGGCGCGGCTTCCGGACGAGCAGGGTGAGCAGATACCCGCCAGTGTCTTCATTCCGGTGGCGGACCGTGTCGACATGCGCCAGCAGCTGGACAGGGAAATCATTGATACCTGGTTTCGAACCGTGGAAAGAAACGGCGTTTTAACGCGTTCGGTGCTGAACATCGGTATCCCGTCTCTGCTGGATGACGAATTTCTCGCCTGGCTACTGGGTCGCATCGCCACCAACCCGGTCGCCTCCGCCATGCTGACCCTGGAGGTGTCTGCGACGGCGCTGGGCAACAAAAGAGATGCCGTGCTGGAAGTAGTGCGCGAGCTGAGGGAACAGCATATCGGCTTTGCCTTCGACCACTTCGGCTCGGCGCATGTGGATATCAGTTATCTGTCGTCTTTTCTGCTCTGTTATTTTTATCAGCTCCTGTCATGGGTTCTGACGGCGGTCCTCCGGTTATTCCCCATCCCCCCGGCAACGGAGGGCCGGCAAAACCACATCCCTGCAAAAACCCGTCATGTTGTGGTGCACCTTCCTGGTCTGTCAACATGGTCAACCTGAACCTCTACGTTGCCGATCCCCTGGAGGTGCTGCGCGTGTGGCGGGGGGGGTTGGTGTTCTACGGTGGCGTCATCGGCGCGGGCCTCTACCTGGTCTGGTTCTGCCGAAGGCGTGGGATCGCCATCTTCGAGATGACCGATCTCGCCGCGCCCAGCCTCGCCCTGGCGCATGTCCTCGGACGCATCGGCTGCTTCGCCGTCCATTGGCGCCTCCGGCGGCATCTCGCCGAATCAGAACGTCCCCCTTGGAAACCTGTTTCCGCAGGGGGACGTTCATCCTAAGTTATAGTC
>QOAV01000121.1 GCA_003972845.1 Gammaproteobacteria bacterium | reverse complement strand
CTATTTTTGTCGCCCACGACAGCGCCGACGTATGGGCCCATCGCGGCAGCTTTTTACTCGCCGAGGATGGCATGCCGAAAGTGGTTACCGGCGTGCCGCCGGATTACTTCTCCGAGGACGGTCAACGCTGGGGTAATCCCCATTATGACTGGGAGGCCATGGAAAAAGATGACTTCCGCTGGTGGAAAGCCCGGCTGAAAGCGCAATTTCAATGGTTTGACATAGTTCGCATCGATCACTTTCGCGGCCTCGAGGCGGTATGGCAGATCCCGGTGGAATCGGAAACGGCGATCAATGGCGAGTGGGTGAAGGTGCCCGGTGAAAAACTCCTGAAATCGATTCAGGATGAGCTCGGCAAACTTCCGCTGGTGGCGGAAGATCTGGGGATAATCACCCCGGAGGTTGATAAAATGCGCAAGCAGTTCGGCTTGCCCGGCATGTCCATACTGCAGTTTGCCTTCGACCAGTTCGAGGACAATCCGCACAAGCCCGCCAATATCGGGCCGGACCGCGTGGTCTATACCGGCACCCACGACAACGACACCACCCTGGGCTGGTTTCGCTCGCTCGACGACAGCATGAAACAATGGGTGCGGCATGATATGGGAGCGGACGACGAAAAAGAGGTAGTGGATACCATGATTCAGACCGCCATGAACACCAAGGGCGTGATGGCCATTGTGCCGATGCAGGATTTTCTCGGGCTCGGCTCCGAGGCACGCATGAATGTACCGGGCACCATTGATGGCAACTGGCGATGGGCTTTTTCCTGGGAGCAGGTGTCCAGTGACCTGCCCAAAAAAATACACCGATGGGTTGACGATTCCGGGCGCTTGTCATCGCCCGAAGGAGAAAAGTAATGCCGTTAAACCGATTGCAGCAAGGCACGCACCACGACCCGTTTGATTACCTGGGCCGCCATCCCTGTGAGGGCGGAACCGTGGTGCGGGCATACATGCCGAGTGCGGAAAAGGTCGAACTGGTGGGCTATGGCCCGATGAAGCGCATGAAAGGCAGCGATGCCTTTGTCGCCATGATGACCGACAAACAGGCCGCAAAAGTCGCAGATCACTACACTCTGCGCTGGACCGAAAAGGGCGATGGATCCAGACACGAGATGGTTTCGCCCTACAGTTTTCAGCCACAGATCGGCGAGCTGGATCTGCATTTGTTCAACGAGGGCAAGCACTGGCAGGTGTGGCAGGTGCTGGGCGCCAACATGCGCGAGATCGACGGCGTGTCCGGCTGCCTGTTTGCAGTATGGGCGCCGGCTGTGCCGCGTGTCAGCGTGGTGGGGAATTTCAATGGCTGGAATGGCCGACGCCATCCCATGCGCAGCCGTGGTGAGTCTGGCGTGTGGGAGCTTTTCATCCCCGGTCTGCAGCCGGGCGACGCCTACAAATACGAGATACTCACAGAAGACGGCGCTTTGCTGACCAAAACCGATCCTTACGCGCGGCGCATGGCGCTACGACCGGATACGGTTTCTATCATTGCTGCTCAGAAAACCTATGCGTGGGGCGATTCAAAATGGATCGAGCAGCGCGAACACAGTGACTGGCAGCATCGGCCTTCCAGCGCCTACGAAGTACATGCCGGTTCCTGGCGGCTGAAACCGGACGGTTCGTTTCTCAGCTACCGTGAGCTGGCCGATCAACTGGTGGATTACGTCGTCGATCTTGGCTATACGCACATTGAGTTGATGCCCGTGATGGAGCACCCGCTGGACGAGTCCTGGGGTTATCAAGTGAGTGGTTACTACGCTCCCACGTCCCGGTTTGGCGGGCCAGATGATTTCCGCTATTTTGTTGATCGGTGTCATCAGGCGGGTCTGGGAGTGCTGCTGGACTGGGTGCCAGCGCACTTTCCGAAAGATGAATTCGCGCTGGCGCGTTTTATCGGCAAACCGCTGTACGAACATGCTGACCCGAAGCGCGGCGAGCATCGTGACTGGGGTACGCTGATCTTTGATTACGGCCGTAATGAAGTGCGCAATTTCCTCATCGCCAATGCCCTGTACTGGATCGAGGAATTTCATATCGACGGCCTGCGCGTCGATGCCGTGGCCTCCATGCTGTATCTGGATTATTCGCGCGAGGATGACGACTGGACGCCCAACGAGTTCGGCGGGCGCGAGAATCTGGAGGCCATCGCCTTTCTCAAAGAAATGAACGAAGTGGTGCATGCGCGTTTTCCCGGCGCCCTCACCGTGGCCGAGGAATCCACTGCCTGGCCCATGGTCTCCCGCCCGACCTACATGGGCGGTCTGGGTTTTTCCATGAAATGGAACATGGGCTGGATGCACGACACCCTGTCCTACATGGAAGTCGATCCGGTGTACCGCAAATATCACCAGGATCAGCTCACTTTCAGTCAGATATACGCCTATACGGAAAATTTCGTACTGCCCTTTTCCCACGACGAAGTGGTACACCTGAAAAAAAGCATGCTCAGCAAGATGCCCGGCGACATGTGGCAGCAGTTCGCCAATCTGCGCCTGCTCTATGCTTATCAGTATGCCCATCCCGGCAAAAAGCTGTTGTTCATGGGCTCCGAGTTTGGTCAGTGGCGTGAGTGGAACGCCAAGGAAGAACTGGACTGGAGTCTGTTGAATTTCCCCACTCACGAGGGCCTGCACGATCTGGTCGGCGATCTCAATCGCCTGTACCGGGAGCATCGCGCCCTGCATCATTTTGATTTCGAACAACAGGGTTTTCAGTGGATGGACTGCCATGATTCCGAGCAATCCATCATCAGTTTTCTGCGCCGCGACGATGCAGGAAAATCAGTGATCTGCGTGTTCAATTTCACCCCGGTGGTGCGCGAATCTTACCGCATCGGTGCGCCCGATGCGGGCGACTATCTGGAAATACTGAATACGGACTCCGCATATTATGGTGGTTCCGATGTTGGCAATGGCGGTAAAATCAGCGCCCGCAACATCCCGTGGATGGGCTTTGAGCATTCACTGGAACTGAGGCTGCCGCCGCTGGGGGCATTGTTTTTAACTCTTTCCCGGGATCAATGAAATGAAGGTGTTATTTGCCGCGTCCGAGGCTTACCCGCTGGTCAAGACCGGCGGCCTGGGCGATGTCATTTACAGCCTGCCACACGCCCTGCAGCGCCAGGGCGCGGACGTGGGGTTGGTGCTTCCCGCTTACCGCACGGTACTGGAAAAACTGAAAAACACGCGCATCGTCGGCTGGCTGGATATTCCCGGCGAGGGCCGCCGTTTCAGCGCCCGCATTGTTGAAGGCGATCACGATGAACTCGGCATCCCCCTGCTACTGGTGGATATTGCCGATTTGTTCGACCGCCCCGGCAATCCGTATCAGCACCCCGACGGCTATGACTGGCCGGATAACGCCGAGCGCTACACGGTATTCGCCCGCGCCGTCACGCAGCTGGCCATGGACCGGCTCAAGCTGGGCTGGAAGCCCGACGTGGTACATTGCCACGACTGGCAGACCGGCCTGATTCCGGCCATGCTGCACATGGAAAGCAATGCGCCGAAGTCAGTGTTCACTATCCATAATCTGGCATACGGCGGCCTTTTCCCTCACGCCGAATATATCAAACTGGGCTTGCCGGCGAGCTGGTGGTCATCCGATGGCATCGAGTTTTTTGGCAACATGTCCATGCTCAAGGCCGGCATCGTTTTTGCCAGCCAGGTGACTACCGTCAGCCCCACCTATGCGCGGGAGATACTGACGCCCGAATATGGCTATGGCTATGAAGGCGTACTCAAATCCATTCAATACAAGTTTCGCGGCATTCTGAACGGCGTCGATCCGGAAGTCTGGAATCCGCGCACCGACGAATTCATACCATTCCACTATTCGGTTCAGCATGGCTATTTGCGCGGCAAGCGCCAGAACAAGAAAGCCCTGCTGGGCAACATGGGCGTGCGCGCCGGCGAAAAAACCCTGCAGCGCCCGCTCATGGGCTTTGTTGGCCGTCTGGTGGAGCAGAAAGGCATTGATCTGCTGCTGGATATATTGCCGAAACTGATCAAGTCTTCCAACGCCCTGTTCGTTTTTCTCGGAACAGGACAGTCCTGGTACGAGGCTCGGCTGCAGACCCTGGCGAAAAAATACCCCAGCCGGGTGCTGGTTCATCTCGGTTATTCCGAGCCGCTGGCCCATCTGGTGGAAGCCGGGGCCGATTTGTTTCTGATGCCCTCGCGGTTCGAGCCTTGCGGACTGAACCAGTTATACAGCCTGGCATACGGCACTTTGCCCGTGGTGCATGAAACCGGCGGTCTGGCGGATACCGTCGTGGACGCCACGCCGGAAAACGTCAAGAACAAGACCGCAACGGGCTATGTGTTCCCGGACCAGACCCCGCAAAGCCTGATGGGAGCCATCGACCGGGCATTGGCCGACTTTGGCCACACCGCGCGCTGGCGGCAACTGGTGCGCACCGCCATGCGTCAGGATTTCAGCTGGGACAAGTCCGCGCAAGAATACCTCGGCCTTTACACCGGCGAAAGCTGAACGGCCGGATGCCGCTGGCGCCGGTCAATACAGAAAGTCCGGCAGATGGCCGCGGATATCGTCCGGCCTTTCATTCGCCAGATCCTTGTCCACCTCGGCGCTGATTTTCTCGCGCACATTCTTGTCCAGATTGTCCCGCAGCAGGCCGAGAAACTGCGGTGCGGCGGCAAGCACCAGCTTGTCGAAAGCGCCGGCCCGGGACTTCTCCTGCAAAAAAGAGCACAGCTGCTTGGCGAACCGCACAGACTCCATTTTCTTCGCATCCACCTCGTTCTCCATGGCGTGGCGGCCGGTTCCGGCGCTGTCAAACGCACGGCCGGGGGCGTCGGCATACAGCTCGCTGTCTTTCATGCGGGCTTCGGGGTGCTGCAGACGGCTGACCGGCTTCAACGGCCCGACCCGGTTTGGCGATTCCAGAATTTGAGCGCGGCTGCCATCCGCGGCGACGACCCAGACTTTCGACATATTATTCTCCTTGTTTGAATATATAGTACCCTATCACGACAATGGAGATCAGCCCCTAAGAATCAAGGGAGCAGCAGCAACAGCTCGTTGAGGTAGCGGTAGCCGGTTTCAGTGGCGCTGATGACGGACTCTGATCGTTCGATCAGCCCCCGGTTTTCCGCAGCTTTCAGGGCGTCGATCAGAGTCGAGACGGGCAGCCCGGTGGTTTCGGTGAACAGCTGCGGGCGAAAGCCGGATTTCAGGCGCAGGGCGTTCATCAGGAATTCGCTGACCAGATCGTCATGGTCCAGAACATGATGCCGGGAAATACCGGCAGCGCGGCCCGCCTGCCGCATATATTCATCCGGATGGCGCAGCTTGGCCAGCCGGGTAACGCCATCATGTTGGGTGATTTTGCCATGAGCGCCTGCGCCGATGCCGAGATAATCGCCAAATTCCCAGTAATTGCG
>QOAV01000122.1 GCA_003972845.1 Gammaproteobacteria bacterium | reverse complement strand
AGCGCTTTCGCTGCCGGGCCCGCTGGCTGATTGCGCTGTCAACCGCTCCGTCCACCTTGTCGTATTCAAAAACCAGCTTGATCAGCTCCGGGTCACGCATTACCCAGTTTCGCGGCAAGTCCTCACGCTGCGCCGTCTCTTCCCGCCAGGCGGCCAGCGCCATCATGCACTGATGTTGCACCGGTGTCATTCTGCTGCGGGTTTTCACTCTGCGCCAGGCATCCTGGGACCGGATGACGTAGGCATCGGCATCGAGCAGGCTTTCACTTTCCTGCAGGAACCATTCTTCCCGGCCCAATTCGCGCAAGCGGTTCAACAAGACATCATGAATCTCCCCCAGATAACGCACGTCATCCTCGGCATAATCGATCTGGCCGGCGCTGAGCGGCCGCTTGCACCAGTCGGTGCGCGTATAGGCCTTGCCCAGCTTGACGCCGGTTATCGCCTCCACCAGCCCGGCATATCCGATCTGGTCGCCATAGCCGCAGAACGACGCGGCGATCTGGGTATCGAATACAAAATGCGGCAGTTTGCCGCTTTCCGCCAGAATCAGTTCCATGTCCTGCCGCGCCGCGTGCATGATGGTCACCAGCCCTTCGCGCGTGAGCAGGTCGTACAGCGGCGACATGTCGCCAATGGCCCGGGAATCGATACAGTTGATGCTGTCCGGCGTGGACATCTGCACCAGACATAACTGCGGATAATAGGTGCGCACGCGCATGAATTCGGTATCCAGACCCAGCCACGGAGTCTGCGCCTGTTGTTCGCAGAATGTCGCCAGCGCAAGGCCGGTGTCGATGTAATCACCGTTGTGCGTCGATGAAACCGGCCTGTCTTCGCGCTTGTCATGGTGGCGGTTGTCGTGGTTCATTGTTATGATTCTCGGGTTTGTGAAATACAGTTTTTTACCGGGAAGCTCTGATCGGGACCAAGTCGAGATCAAGTCAAGATCAGGTCAGGATCGGCACAAATCAGAGCTTCCGCAATAATAACAGGCCAAAGAGGCGACCGCCGCTATTCAATGACTCGCTATATCCGTTTTCTGATCCAGTTCGTGCTGTTCCGTGCCGGCCCTGCCGATGCGCCCGCTGAACCCCGCTTTCTGTGGGCTACCGCCAGCGCCGCGGCATTGACCAATTTCCTTCTGGACAACGGCCATGTCGATACACAGACCCGGTTTCTGTTTTCAGTCATGCAGGTGGTTCTGCTCGGCTTGTTGCTGCATATCCTGCTTACTTTCAGAAAGCATGCTGAACGCTGGCGCCAGACCGCCGCCAGCCTGTTCGGCGCCAGCGCAATGATCAATCTGGCTTCATGGCCGTTGATCATGGCCGGAGCTTCGGAGGATGCGTCCCGGCCTTCCGGCCCTGTCGCCTTCGTGGTCATCGCCCTTACAATCTGGTTTTTGGCTCTCATGGCGCGCACCCTGCATCTCGCGCTGGAAATCCGGCCAGCCTTTGCCTTTCTGATCACTTTTTTGTGTCTGATGATCACGGGCGTCATCCTGCTTAGCCTGTTCCCGCTGCCAGCCCCGACAGAAACCACCTGACATGCGCATTCACATACTCGGCATTTGCGGCACTTTCATGGGTGGCCTCGCGCTCATCGCCCGCGAACTGGGCCACGAAGTCAGTGGCTCCGACGCCAACGTCTATCCGCCCATGAGCACCCAGCTGGAAGAACAGGGCATCAAACTGATGGAGGGCTACTACCCTTCTCATCTGACCAATGACATCGACCTGATCATCGTCGGCAATGCCATGAAGCGCGGCGATGAAATTATCGAGCACATGCTGAACTATAACCTGGCCTACATGTCCGGCCCGGAATGGCTGTCTCATTTCCTGTTGAATGAGCGCCATGTGATCGCAGTAGCCGGCACTCACGGCAAGACGACCACTTCCAGCATGCTGGCATGGATACTGGAGTATGCAGGTCTGAATCCAGGCTTTCTGATCGGCGGCGTACCGGGCAACCTTGGCATTTCGGCGCGCGTCGGAGAAGAACCCTTTTTCGTCATCGAGGCCGATGAATACGACACCGCTTTTTTCGACAAACGTTCGAAATTTGTCCACTATCACCCGCGCACCGCGATACTGGGAAATCTGGAATTTGATCACGCCGATATTTTCGACAGCATCGACGACATCAAACGTCAGTTCCACCATCTGGTGCGCATCGTTCCCGGCAAGGGAATGATCATACGTCACTCGCCTGACCAGAATCTGGACGACGTTATCAACATGGGTTGCTGGACACCGGTGCAGGAGTTCACTGACGGCGGGTACTGCAACGGCTCCGCAGAATACTGGAAATATCACGCCATCAAGACGGATTTCAGCGAATTCGCCGTGTCTGCACCCAACGGCAAAAGCATCATTATCCAATGGGATCTGATTGGGTCCTTCAATGCCGCTAACGCCACCGCAGCAGTGATGGCTGCTGTCAATGCCGGCGTTTCCCTTTCCGTCTGTTCGGACGCATTGGCTGAATTCGTTAATACCAGACGCCGGCTGGAACTGCGCGGGACAGTCGGTGATGTGTCGGTATATGACGATTTTGCCCACCATCCCACAGCCATTCACGAAACGCTTTCGGCGCTGCGCACCAGGGTGGGCACAGAACCGATCTACGCGATACTCGAACTGCGCTCCAATACCATGCGTCTGGGCTCTCACCAGAAAGAACTGGGCCGCTCGCTGATGCTGGCCGATGAAGTATTCATACTCAAGCCGCAAGACCTGAGCTGGGATCTGCCGGGCGCGTTACGCCTGCTGGAAACGCGCGCTCATATCAGCGATTCCACCGACAGGATCATCGACGAAATATGCCGTCTGTGCAACAACGGCGTCGATCACGCCAAACAGCATGTGCTGGTGATGAGCAACGGTGCTTTCGACAATATCCATAACCGCCTGCTGGAACAGCTTGAACATGCCGATTGAAACCCTGGCGCTGGCCATGACCGGCGCCTCGGGCGCAGCCTACGGCCTGCGTCTGCTGGAGCTGCTGCTGGAATACGGCATTAACGTGCAGCTGATGATTTCCGGCGCAGGGCAGATAGTCATCAACCAGGAAACGGATCTGGCTTTGCCCTCTTCATCGGAAAAACAAAGGGACATACTCCTGCGCAAGTACCCGGCCGACAGCGAACAGCTGCAGGTATTCGGCACAGATCAGTGGTTTGCCCCGCCCGCCAGCGGCACCGGCGTTGCTGACGCCATGGTGGTCTGTCCCTGTACCGTGGGCATGGTTTCAGCCGTTGCCTGTGGCGCCAGCAACAATCTCATGGAACGCGCCGCGGACGTGATCATCAAGGAACAAAAAAAGCTGATTCTGGTCGTAAGGGAGACGCCATTTTCGGCCATTCATCTGGAAAACATGCTCAAGCTGGCCAGGATGAGCGTTTCAATCCTGCCAGCCAGCCCCGGTTTCTATTATAATGCGACCCGGGTATCTGATCTGGTAGACTTTGTGGTGGCCAGAATTCTGGATCAACTGAACATTCAACATGCGCTGATACCCGCCTGGGGACAGGACCGGCTCTGACCCTGTCCGAGCGCCCCGACCCCGGCCAGCTTTTTGAGGAAGTAAAAAATGAAGAAAACCGCCGTATTGCTGTTCACTGTATTGATGATGCTGGCCGGATTTGTCCGGGCGGATTCCGCTCCCGGCCAGTGGGTCGAGGGCGAGCACTATTTCCGCGTTCCTGCGCCACAGCCCGTGGACACCGGCGACAAGATCGAAATCCGCGAACTGTTCTGGTATGGCTGCCCGCACTGCGCGCGCTTGCAGCCGGAAATCGACCGCTGGCTGGCCAACGGTCTGCCTGACAACGCCGAATTCGTGCTCATGCCCGCCATTTTGCGCAAGTCATGGGCGCCCCATGCCCGCATCTTTTACGCTTTCCGCGATGCCGGTTTGGTGGACAAGGTGCATGCAAAGTTTTTTACCGCCATCCATGACCAGAAAAAGGCTTTTCCAGACGCCGGATCCATTGCCGAATTCGTTGCCGAAAACGGCGGCTCAGGTTCAGATTTTCTCAAAGCCTATCGGTCTTTTTCGGTGGATTCCGAAGTGCGGCGCGCCGGGGAACTGTCCCGCGCCTATGGCGTAACCGGCGTACCGGCCGTTATTATCGACGGCAAATATCGCACCAGCGTTCTGTCCGGCGAAAGCTACGAGCAATTGTTTGACAGAATCGGTTTCCTGGTGAAAAAGGCCGCTGCCGAGCGCAGCGGACAAAAACAGCAATAACAAGTTCCGAATACAACAGGGAGGAATCATGTTCAGGGGAATCGAACTGAAACGGCTGGTCTGCGCGTTTGGTTATGCTGCTGTGACCATGTCTGTGACCACGCAGGCATCTGCCAACGAGTATCAACGCGCTCTGGAGTCACTGCAAATCGCCCCGCTGGACACTCCGGCCATCTCGACCCTGGGAGACGGCCACCGTTCTTTTGGCTACGCCCGCACCCGGCCTCTGTTCGACCTGACCGATAGCGACCGCATCGACCCGCAGTATCTGACCGATCTGAGTTTCAGTCAGCAGTTTTCCGGCGCCACCCTGCACATCAGCGGCAACAAATCACCGCTGGAAAACGGCTTTGGCGGCGGCTTCAGCCTGCGCCGCACCAGCCTCTATTTCAACACCGGTCAACAATCAGAACTGGCCTGGTCTCAAGCCACCCTGCCGGGCGTGTCCGCTGTATTCAAATCCGGCTTTCAATCGGCCCGCAGCCGCTGGTCGGACACCAGCCTCGCACATTCCTTCGGCAACAGACTGCAATGGCGCGGCGGCCAGACCCGTATTGACCTCGCCGGCCGGGTCAACCCTTCCCTGTACCACACCGGCCTGAGCTGGCGCGGTTATTCGGGCGACTATGCGCTGACGCGGCGCAACGGCGTTACCATCGGCCAGGGTCTGTCTCTGCACATGAGCAAGGACCGCTTCGACTTGGGCTATGATGAAATCCGCGACATCAACAACCATACCCTGCGCGCTCTGCGTAGCAGCTTCGCCCCTGCTGCAAACCGGCGCATCGGTTTTTCACTGGAGTCCGGCATCAGTCCGTTTACCGGCGTTTCCGATCAACGCTTCATGTTCAGCTACAGTGGTCAGATCAGCAAGCCGGTAAAGCTGGCTGCCAATGACAAAAAAGACCAGCCGACCCCGCCTGATGCGGATACCGGCAAGCCGCCGGAAGGCGCACCGGATAAAGTCGTAGCGAAACAAAAATCCTATAAAAAACACCTGATCATCGCCGGCTCCATTATCGGCGGTGCGGTGGCGCTGGCTTCTTCGTCGGGAAATGCCGACTCCGAACAGGGCGGATTCGAGGGCCAGCATGATGCGGCCCGCGCCGTATTGAACGAGATCAATCCAAAATCAGTGCGGGAAAATCGTGAAT
>QOAV01000071.1 GCA_003972845.1 Gammaproteobacteria bacterium | reverse complement strand
CTCAGTAAAGATAAAAACTTTGTTAATGCGGCAGTTCATGCTGGTTGAAGAAATGGACGATACAACAGATACGACATTGTTACCCGACTCGCTGACGCTGAACGAGTCGGAGACTTCTGTTAACAAATTGCACAGAAGAATAAGCAGAGGCTTGCTTTCCGACGAAAGATTCCTGGCCTTGCTGGTTTTCTTGTTTTTGGCGGGCCTGATTGCCTCGCTGGTCTATCTTGCTTACCGCAATGATCGGCAAACTGAATATGTGGCGCAAACGAGTCATCTGGTTATGTTGACTCAGCGTATCGCCAAAGAAGCGAGCAACGCGGTCCTGGGCCACGAGCCGGCATTCGAGAAACTGGAAAATTCATCCAAAGAGTTTTCTACTACGTTGACCGCTCTGGTTGACCCCGGTAGCGGCATTGGCTTTCAGCCTCTGCCGGATTATCTGATCGTCACCCTGCACAAGGTGACCGATGACTGGTCAGAAACCGAGAAAAACGTACAGCTGATACTGGACCAGAAGCAGCCGTTGCTGCAGGCTCGAAGTCAGGTGAATGCGGTTAACGACGCCAGCCCTGAACTGGTGGAGCGCATTGATGAGCTGGTCGAGCTGCTACTGAGTATTCGCGCCAAACGCAGCGTGATCAAAACGGCTTCACGCATGGGCATGCTGGGACAGCGCCTGATCAAGAATATCAATCTGGTGCTGCCTGGCGGAGCCCGGGCCTCGGGTGCCGTTGCGCTGTTTTCCAGCGATATTGCTTATTTTGAAAAAGCCATCAAACAATTGAGGTCATCAACCGGCAAGAGTCTGAAGAACCGTCTCGACCGTCTGGAAAAAGTGTTCAAGGGCATATTGCAACGCGCCAAAACCATACTGAGTTATGCCCGCCAGATTTTTATCGCCCAGAACGCGGATCAGGCCATCAATAACAGCAGCGATGCGCTGGTATACAAACTGGTCAAACTGAAAGACGGTTACGCCAGAGCTAACAGTTCGAGTCTTGCCAATTATCTGCCATGGCTGTTCAGTCTGGGTTCCCTGCTGTCTCTGCTGCGCCTGATTCGCGTACGCCTGACACTGGAAGCAGCCAAGGCGAAAAGGCAACAAATGAAGAACCAGCGCACCCAGCGCTCCATCACCACCCTGTTGGACAAGGTGAGCTCGCTGGCTGACGGCGATCTGACCATCAAGCCGGAGGTGAATGACTCGGCAACCGGCGCCATCGCAGATGCGGTCAGCTTTGCTGTGCAGGAGATGCGTTATCTGGTGGCTCGCATACAACAGGCGGCGAAGCAGATCACTACCACCTCCGATCAAAGCCAGGAAATAGCGGAAGATCTGTCCAACAAGGCAGGCCAGCAGGCCAGTCAGATCGTAGAGGTGGCGGCGTATATCCAGGATATAGCACGCAGCATGGAGTCGATGTCGTCAGATGCCAAACAGTCTGCCGAGGTCGCATTGCAGTCGGTTTCTGTTGCCAAGAAAGGAGCAACGTCCGTGCAGGCAACCATCGACGGCATGGCGGCGATGCGGTCACAAATGCAAACGACTTCCAAGCGCATCAAGCGGTTGGGTGAAAGTTCACAGCAAATTGGCGATATCGTTGCCCTGATCAACGAATTATCGGATCAGACCAACGTGCTGTCAGTCAACGCGTCTATCCAGGCTGCCATGGCTGGCGAGGCGGGGCGAGGATTTTCAGTGGTGGTCGACGAGGTCCAGCAGCTGGCGGAGCGCTCTTCCCAGGGCGCCAGACAGATTACCGATATACTCAAGCATATTCGTTCCGATACTTCGTCCGCAGTCAAATCCATGGAAGAAGCCACCCGTGGCGTGGTGGAAAGCACTCGTCTGGCGGACCAGGCGGGTAGTTCACTGGTGGAAATCCAGCGCGTATCCGAGCGTCTCGCACAGCTGATTACCGAAATATCCAAAGTTGCGCACAAGCATTCGGCTTCTGCCATGAATGCGTCCGAGGACATGACGACGGTCAAGGACATCACCATCGAATCTGCTGCAAATGCGCGTAAAGTGGCTGACATGATCGAGCGTCTGACCGAGTTGGCCAAAGAGCTGCAGAAGTCTGTATCGCGCTTCAAATTGCCCAAAGCCGATGTCTCTTGATGCCGTCATGATCGACCAGGTTGCCGGCGAGGTTCGAGAATCACTGCAGCTTGCAGGTGCCGCGCTTCAGGACTATTTCAGCAGCCCCGAAGACCTGACCCTTTTGCGCATTGCGGCAACCCATCTGCATCAGGCTCAGGGCACTCTGCAAATGGCCGATTTCAGCACATCTGCGATCCTGCTGGCGGAAACGGAAACGCTCATCCAGACTCAGCTTGGCGATCAGCCTATGCCGCCCGAGTCGTTCAAACCAACGCTGATGCAGGCCATATCAGCCGTGGAAAGTTGTCTCGGTCAGGGACAAACAGCAGATTGCAATGATCAGGTGCTGGGGGAACTGGTTAATGATTTGCGGCGTATGCAGGGCAAGACGGTTTTTCCCCAGATCCATTTTTTTCGTCCCGATATTGGCGCTTACCGTCTCAAACAAGGCAATTCCAGTGCTGATCAGCCAGATCTTCACGCGTTGCACAATGACTACCGGCGTAATCTGCAGCAATGGTTTCAGCAGCCAGCTGATCCGGCGCCGCTGGAACAAATGATAGCGGACCTTGATCAGCTGGAACAGACCGCGCCATCATCTGCGCCTGGGTTGTTGTGGGCGTCGGCTGCGGCCGTTTGCGAAAGCCTGCTCACGCAGGGCGCAACGGTGTCAGAGGGGACCAGGAAGGCTTTGGCCGAGGTTGAAAGCCGGCTCGGACAATTTGCCGAAAACGGCATGGCTCAGCTGCTGACAGAAGACCTGGAACCGCTCATACGCAGCTTGTTGTGGGAACTGGTCAGCACGGGCACGACAGGTGAAAGAGGTGCGGAGTTATTGCAGCAACTGGGTCTGCGCCCGGCGGCCAGCCGTTCGGCTGACATAGCCAGAGACGTGCAACTGGAGAGACTGCAGGCGATACAGCCGGATCTGGAAAGCCGCGTGGCCACAGCACGTCTGTTTCTGGATGATTATTTCGACCCCGCCAGAGACGATGCCGAAACCTTGCGGCCTCTGTCAGAACTGCTGGGCGAATTGCGCCAGGTGGCATCAGACGGAGAGAATGATGGTTCTGGGCTGAAACAGCTGCTGGAAGCCTTGTTTCAGGTTTGCGATGGCTTTGTCGAAGGACGGATTTCCTCGGCAGAAACAGTTGCCCTGCGTCTTGCGGAAGGATTGCTGGTGCTGGAAACCAGTGCGCAGGACGCCGTGGTGGATTTTTCCGCCTGGCGCGCCAGAGTTCAACAGGCTACTGAAAACCTCCAGTATTTGATGGAAAACGAAGAGGCAGCGGGTGAGGCGGAAGTACCTGCGCCAGCACAAACGGATTCGGATTACCGAACACTGATGGCAGTTGTCGCAGAAGAAGTCCGCAAGAATCTGGCGGTAGTCGAGCAGTCGGTGACGCGTTTCTCCGAAGACACTACACAGCTGGATAAACTGGCGCCGGGGCAAAGCGCATTACAGGAAGTTGCCGGCGTGCTGAAAATCCTGGACAAGGAAAAGGTGTCCCTGCTGGTTGAAGAGTTGGGCTATGCCATTTCGAATATTACTCAGGGTATAACGGAACCTTCACCGAAGCTACTGGAGTCCATCGCCTTGTCCGTCGGCGCGGTGGAAGCCAGTATGACCGTCCTGGGAACAGACCGACCCGATGTGGAAGCTTTGTCAACTAGTGCTCTGGAAGATTTGCGGCATGCCGTTTCGCAGGCAGGAAGCCAGGAAAATCTCAGAGCAAAACGCAGCTGGATTACCGACGTTGGCGACATCCTGGGTCAGTGGCTGGAAAAGCCGGCCGATACGGAAATTCGCAGCAAACTGTTGCGGGCTCTGGAATCAGCAGAAGACCAGGCATTTAACCACGAAATACGTCAGCTGATGGAGGCAATCCAGCGGTCTGACGCGCAATCCGGAGTTCTGGATCCCGGGTTGGTGAGTTCAGTCCAGTCTGTCTATCAGGCCATCACCCGGCGCTCTGTCAGCCATGAAGAATCTGCTGAGGATGAAGCTTTGCCAGCCCCTGAGCAGTCCACGGAAGCGATGCCAGCGCTGATCGACCCCGAGGTCGAGGAAATGTTCGACAAAGAGACGCGAGTGAATCTTGTGGCTTTGTTCGAAGCAGGTCAGGCAGAGAAAAACACGCCAGTCAGTTATTCCTTGCGGCGTGCATTACACGCTCTGGCCGGCTCTTCAGCGGCTTTGGGCATCAGCTCCATGGCCGAGACCAGTCGCGCGCTGGAAGGACTGCTGGACAAACTCGACAGTGCCAGCCGTGATCTGAACGCCGGCCACAGGGAAATGCTGGAAGAGTATGCCGAGTCGGTCACCGACCTGCTTAAATCACTCAGGGAAAAATTGCCATGGGATCCGGTCAACGTTCGGTTTCGCAAGCTTCATGACCGGATCATGAAGCTCGTCGCCAGCGAAACGCAGGGGCGCGAAACAGGTTCGCATGGAATGCGCGAAAGTATTGATCTGACCGACGTCTATCACGACGAACTCAGACAGCTGTTAAAGGATTTCCGTGCCGCCGTGGAAGCCTGGTTCTCTGCGCGGGAAGGGCAGGAGCCGCTGAGTGACATGGTGCGCATCATGCATACCATCAAGGGTGGGGCACGGGTGACCGATCTCGACAGCATAGCTGAACTGGCGTATGCATCCGAGCGCCTCCTGCAGCGACTGGAGCATCAGAATATCGGCGCCAGTGAGGGCTTGCGGTATTTGTTCAGGCAGATTGAGCAGGCCCTGCAGGAGGAAGCTGAAAATATCGGCAAGGGACTGGTTCAGGACGATGTCTCGGACCTGGTGCTGCAACTCGACAATTCTTACGTGGCAAACAGTCTGGCCGTTAGCCCGTCGACGGACAAAGCCACCGAAACCGCCGGGCAGACTCAAGAAGACAACAGTTCCGAATCAGAAGATGATGACGAAATTTCCGCCATTTTTCTTGACGAAGCGGCCGATATCCTGCGCGATATGGACGGGGTGCTGATTCGATTGCAGCAGGGTGGCGACGGCGATGCCATGAAAGATCTGAAACGCCAGTTCCATACGCTGAAGGGCGGAGCGCGTATGGTCGGGCTCACCGAGCTGGGTGATCTGTCCCATGGCGTGGAAAGCATGCTGCAGACGAATCTTGACCAGGGCGGTTCGCTGGATGATCGACGTCTGTCGCTGCTGCGCGAAATACGCACTGAAATGATCATTGCGATGGAGTCCGTCAGGGACGGCCGCGCTCCTTCGTTGCAAACGGTGGCCCTCAAGGTCGAACAGCTGACCAATGCCGCCCGCGCTGGTAAAACCGCCGTATCCGCCACGGCAA
>QOAV01000112.1 GCA_003972845.1 Gammaproteobacteria bacterium | reverse complement strand
GATCAGGGCTTTCTTCGATTGGCGTTAAGGAGTCATGACAGGTGCAGGATCGGCCACTGGCGTTTTTTTGCGATCGATTGAAGTCTGGCGTCCGGATTGACCGCCACCGGGTTCTCGACTGACTCCAGCAGGGGCAAATCGTTGTGCGAGTCGCTGTAAAACCAGGAGTCCGCCAGCGTTTGGTCATGTTCGCTCAGCCATTCGCGCAGACGGATGACCTTGCCTTCCCGGTAACTGGGCAGGCCAGAAACTCCGCCGGTGTATTCGCCGGCTATCATTTCGGGCTCGGTGGCGATCAAATGTTCAACGCCAAACAGGTCGGCGATGGGGCGCGTAACGAAGCTGTTGGTGGCGGTGATGATGACCGCAATATCGCCCCGGGCCCGGTGTTTTTCCACCAGAGCCCGGGCCTGTGGAGAAATCATGGGACGAATGTATTCCTGCAAATACTGGTTCCGCCATTGTTCCAGCCGGGACAGCGGGTTTTCGGCGAGAGGGCGAAGCTGGAATCTCAAAAACTCGTTTATATCCAGTTCGCCATCCAGATATTGCTGGTAAAAACGGTCGTTCTCGCGCTGGTGAGCAATGGCGTCAACCATGCCTTTTTCCACCAAAAATTCCCCCCAGGCGTAGTCGCTGTCGCCTTGCAGCAGGGTGTTGTCCAGATCAAACAGAGCCAGGGGCATGACAGAATTCCGGGTTGGTAAGGGGGCATGCGCGAATGTAGTGAATTGCAGGCCGGATTGCCAGCTTGATGTTGAACTTGAGCTCAACCATAATGCCCTGATAGTTGATAAATAGAAAACATTCAGGGGACGAACGATGCTGGATGAAAACGGATATCGCCCGAATGTCGGCATAATCGTGACCAACACCAATAAGGAAGTGTTGTGGGCGCGCCGCAGCGGGCACGATGGCTGGCAGTTTCCTCAGGGCGGCGTGAAATCGAACGAGTCGACGGAGCAGGCGCTGTTTCGGGAATTGTATGAGGAAATCGGTCTGAAAAAGAACCATGTGGAAATAGTCGGTCGCACCCGGGACTGGCTGCATTATGATCTGCCTGGACGCTACCAGCGTTCCAACAGCCGCGGGTTCCGCGGGCAGAAACAAATCTGGTTTCTGTTGCGCCTGATCTGCAGCGACAGCAAAGTTAACCTGCGCCGCTGCAGCCGGCCGGAATTTGACGCCTGGCGCTGGACCCATTACTGGCGGCCCCTGAAAGAGATCGTCTCCTTCAAGCGCGACGTATACCGGTCCGCTCTGACCGAGTTGGAGCCGCTGCTGTTCGACGAGGTTCGCGCCAAAACTGGCTGACTGGTTTGTCTTCATTCAAGTTATTACTGTTGACCGTGCTGCTGTCAGCCTGCGGCAGTGACCAGCCAGCGACGCCGGTCGAGCGGGAAAAAGTGTTGCCACTGGTGGAGGTTGCAGTAGTCTCGACGGGAGAGAATGCCGTGCGTTTTGAGCGCAACGGTGAGCTCAAGGTGCGCCATGCGGTGAAAATCGTCAATCAGCAGGAAGGCGTGGTGGCGGAGGTACAGGTGGATGAAGGTGATCACGTAACAACAAACCAGCTGCTGGTGGTGCTGAAGGATCCCGTGCTGAGAGCAGAGCTGGATCGCGCCAGAATACGCCTGAAGCAGGCCGAAGCGGATCTGGCGCGGCTGGGCAAGCTGGGTGGCAAACAGCTGGTCGCCGGGCAGACCTTGTCCGATGCCCGTGGCAAACGAAATCTGGCGCGGGCAGATGCGGCTCTGTTGCAGGTCAAGGTCGATCACCTCAAGGTGCTGGCGCCGTTCAATGGCGTGGTGTCGGAACGACTGATACAGCCCGGCGATGTGGCTGAAAGATATACTCACCTGCTGACCCTGATTGACCCGTCTTCGCTGATTACCGAGTTTACTGTGCCGGAAGCTATCAGAACGCGTCTGAATCCGGGCGACCCGGTGAGCGTTCGCCTGGACGCGGCGGGCGGTGAATCCTTTACCGGAAAGATTTCCCGCTTATCGCCCAGCATTGATCCCCGCACCCGATTGTCCAAAGTGGAAGTGGAGATCACGCCTGTTCCTGAGGGAGCTGTGCCCGGCCAGTTTGCCCGGGTGACTCTGGGACAGGATATCCCCGTGGGCCTGACCATACCGGTAGCGGCGCTGCGACGGGATCGCGAGGGTGAGTTTGTTTATGTTATCGATACCGATGACATCGTGCGTAAGCAACCGGTGGGAGTGGGGTTGCGTCTGCATGACCGGGTGGAAGTTCTGAGAGGTCTGAACAAGGGCGACCGTGTCGTGGTAGCAGGCTTTCTGGCCCTGAAGGAGGACGGAAAGGCACGTATCGCTGCATCGTCCACTGCTGCCGCAGAGGCGAACTAGCCCGAATATTTCATGAAGACGCTCGATAAATTAGGTAAGTATATGATTATTCAAGGAATAACCGATATATTAGAGAGTGGCGAAGTGTTGCGGGCCGATCACTATGCCGGCCCTTGCACGCCTGGCGCGTCCGATAGCACGACTTTTCGCTCAAACCATAGCTACGGCTATGCTTTGAGCTGCAAAGCCGCTCTCTCGAACACGCCAGACGCGCAATCATCCGGCATCTCCATGAAATATCCGGGCTAGCCATGTCTTCGCCGGATAGACGCCGGGGTGGACTCGCTGCCTGGTCGATGAGACGCCCGGTGGCAACAGTCGTTCTGACCTTTGCTGTGGTGGTGCTCGGACTGTTTTCTCTGGGCAGTCTGCCGGTGAATCTGTTGCCCGATATAGTCTATCCCCGCATCAATGTCAGGGTCAGCGATCCTGGCGTATCCGTGGGCGTGATGGAGGAGCGCGTCACGCGCCAGCTGGAAGAGCAGCTGGCCATCACCGAGGATGCGACTTCGGTGGAATCCACTACCACCGAAGGCTCCAGTTCAGTGCGGCTGTATTTCGAATACGGCAAGGATATCGATGTTGCCCTGCGCGACGCCAGCACGCGGCTGGACCGTGCGCGGCGTTTTTTGCCGGACACGATCGACCAGCCGATCATTTACAAGCGTGATCCATCGCAGCGGCCGGTGATGGAATATGTGGTGAGTTCGGCAGACAAATCGCCGATGGTGCTTCGGGACTGGGCGGATCACGTATTCGCGCGCTGGTTCTACAATATTCCCGGTGTGGCTGCAGTGGAGGTGGGTGGGGGTCTGCAGCGCGAAGTGAGGGTATTGCCGGATCAGCAAAAACTCGCCGGCATGGGCATGACGGTGGCTGATATCGTGCGGGTGCTGAAAGACAACAATATCAGTGAGCCGGCAGGGCGCATGCGCCTGTCCGGACTGGAATACGGCAGCCGCACGGAAGGACGTCTCACCACTCTGGCTCAGCTGGCGGCATTGCCGGTGCCGGTGGGCGATAACGACAGCGTGCGGCTGGATGAGGTGGCGCGTATTGAGGATGGTCACGAAGAAGAAACCCTGCGGGTACGGTTCAATGATATCGCCGGAGTCAAGGTTTCCATCCAGAAGCAGCCCCAGGCCAATACGGTGGACGTGGTCAACAGGATCAGGGCGCGGCTGGACTGGTTGAAAACAAACCAGCTGATTGATGCCGATGTGCAGGTGAACAAGGTGGCGGACCAGTCGGTCTATGTGCGTGATTCCCTGCGTAACGCCGCCTGGGCGGTAGTCGCCGGGTCAGTGCTGGCAATGCTGGTGGTCTGGCTGTTTCTCGGAAGCTGGCGCTACACGCTGATTATCGGTACAGCGATCCCGGTATCCATTTTTGTCAGTTTTATCCTCATGCAACTGGCCGGCCTCAGTCTGAACGTCATGACGCTGGGCGGGCTGGCGCTGGGCGTAGGCATGCTGGTGGACAGCACCATTGTCATGTTGGAGAACATCGCTCGCCACCGGCAGCTGGATGATTCTTCTCCGCAGCGCGCCGGACAGCTGGCGGCGGCGGAAGTGAACAGCCCCATTGTCGCTTCGACCACCACCAATCTGGTGGCGGTACTGCCGTTTCTGTTCATAGGCGGCCTCGTGGGATTGCTGTTTCGGGAGTTGATACTGACCATCACCGCGGCGATCGCAGCGTCCATGATTATTGCCCTGACCCTGGTGCCGAGCCTGGCGGTACGGGCCCGTCTCTCCAGCAGCCGGGGGCTGGCTGAGCGCGCCATGGCGCTAATGGCAAAAAGCTATGCCGCCCTGTTGCGTGAACTGCTGGCCTGGCGCTGGCTGATCATTTTTCTGGCGCTGGCGGGCAGCATATTGGCCGGCTGGATGCTCAGCCAGGAAAAAAGTGGTTTTCTGCCGGATATGGACAATGGTCAGGTCTATATTCACCTGAAAGCGGATGCCGGCATATCGCTGCAGGGCATGGATGGAAAAGTCAGAGTGGTGGAAGAAATTATTCAGCAGCAGCCGGCTGTGCAGGGCGTGTTCACGACATCCGGCGGCTGGATTTTTGGCCGCACCCAGCGCCAGATCGCCAATATGGCGTCGATCCGGGTGCAACTGACGCCACGTAGTCAGCGCGATATTTCTTCGGCCCAGTGGGCGCGCCATTTCAGCAAAGCCGTGGCGGCCAGGGACGTGCCCGGGCTGAAAGTTTTCGCCCGGGCTTCGCGCATACGTGGTATCAGCGCCGGTAAATCGGATGAGGGCGTCAGCCTGAAAATACAGGGGCCGGATCTGGATCAGCTGGTTATGTTGGCGGATAGGGTGAAAAATCGTCTGAAGACGCAGCCTTCGTTGCGTAACCTGCAACACAATATGGAAGATGTGCGTCAGGAATACGTGATCGACATTGACCGTGCGCGCGCAGCCGATCTGGGTCTGGACCTGACCAATATATCGCGCCAGATACGCGTCGCCATGTCTGGCATAGACGCTGGCGGGCTGTCCTCTGGTGATCGTATCTGGCCCATACGCGTGATGTTGCCGCAAAATGAGTTAAATAGCCCCGAAGCGTTGAAGTCGTTGCTGATTTTTGGTGAAACGGAGCAGAGGCCCGCTATTCGGCTCGGTGATGTGGCGGTCATACGGCTGGAACCGGCGCCAGTGGAAATACTACGTGAAAACCAGCGCCGTACAGCCGAACTCAGCGCCTCCATCAGCCCTGGTTATACCCTGAGCCAGGCGACTGCCGCGATCCGGGATGCTCTGAGCGGCATGGATTTGCCCGCCGGGTACCATTTTTACCTGGGAGATGCAGCGAAAGAACTGGAACAGGGCAGAAGCAACTCACTGATGTTACTGGGTCTGGCTCTGTTCCTGGTGTTCGTTGTGCTGGCGGTTCAGTATGAATCTCTACTCAACCCGCTAGTCATATTGTTGTCTGCGCCAGTGAGTCTGATCGGTGTGCTGATCGGTTTAAAGCTGACCGGTACACCGGTCACCATGCCAGTGTGGCTGGGCATGATCATGCTGGCGGGTATTGTCGTCAACAACGCAATCGTGCTGGTGGAGACCATTCAGCAACTATACGATAAAGGCGCGGATCTGACCAACGC
>QOAV01000111.1 GCA_003972845.1 Gammaproteobacteria bacterium | reverse complement strand
CGTCTCACCGCACCGCTGACCACCTGTCCCGCCAGCTCCGGAGAAATCAGATCGCCTTGGTTTTGACTCAGATCAGCTGCCTGCTCAAGGAAACTCAGGGCGCGGCGGGCATCGCCATCGGCGGCGCTGGCAAACAGCGACAACACCTCGTCTGATGCCAGCTCCACAGCACCGGCCAGGCCCTGCTCATGCTGTAACGCCCGCTTCAGAACCTGACGGATGGCGTCTTCGGACAATACCTGCAGATGGTAAACCCGCGCCCGAGACAGCAAGGCGTTATTGAGCTCGAAAGAGGGATTCTCGGTAGTCGCGCCGATAAACAGAAAAGTGCCATCTTCCACATAGGGCAGGAAAGCATCCTGCTGGGCCTTGTTGAAGCGATGCACCTCGTCGACAAACAGCACAGTGGTTTCACCCAGTTCGGCGTTGCTCTGTGCCTGCTCCACCGCCCCCCGGATATCCTTGACGCCGGAAAACACGGCAGATATGGCGATGAAGCGCGCGTCCGCCCGGGCCGCCAGTAACCGCGCCAGGGTGGTTTTACCGGTGCCCGGAGGCCCCCAGAAAATCATCGAATGCAGGCGCTTGCTTTCGATCGCCAGACGCAGGGGCATGCCCTCGCCCAGCAAATGCTCCTGACCGAAATATTGCTCCAGCGTATCGGGACGAACCCGGTCAGGCAGCGGTTTCTTCAATGACCCTGCGCTCAATCGGAGACTTCAAAAACATCCACATTTTCCGGCACGCTGAAAGCAAACAGGTCATCGGACAACTTGCTGTTTATGTCATTGTTTTCGAAGGTAATGCGGGTAGTCTGTCCAAACTGGTCAGTCAATTGCAGGCTGCGAATGCCGCCGCTTTTGAAACCGATTTCAATGCGCGTGAATTCTGCCGAATCCTGCTTCGGTGTCAATTCCAGCCAGTCCATGCCGTCCCGCGCGCCCAGCGGCCTGATGTGGAAACGCTCATCCACATGGCCTTTCCCGGCCAGCAGCATGGCGGGAGCATCGGACAGGGCGCTGTTCAGCTGTTTCACGGTCACCTGTTCCAGGTCCTGGTCGTAAATCCAGACTTTTTCCCCGTTGCTGATGATTTGCTGCTGGCCGGGATGGCGGTAGTCCCAGCGGAATTTTCCCGGCCGCTTGATCCACATCTCGCCATCGGACTGTTCCAGTAACTTGCCTTCTTCATCCTCGACCTGCTGCCGGAAACTGGCGTGCAGGGTGACGGCGCTGGTGAAAAACTGACGCAACAAATCGCCGGCATCGGCGCCGGCTGCCGGGATGACGCCAAACATCAGGGCAAACGCCAGCAGGCGGCGCCGGATAAAAACCTTGTTCAACATGACCAGTCCGGAAAAAGAAAAAACCTAATCAATCCGCATCCACGGGCGGCGGCGCCAACACTTCGCGCTTGCCATTGTGCTGCGGCGGCCCGATGACGCCTGCCGCTTCCATGGATTCAATCATCCTGGCAGCACGATTGTAGCCGATGCGCAGGCGGCGTTGCACCGAAGAAATCGAGGCCTGACGGGTTTCGGTGACGATGCGCACGGCGCGGTCGTACAACTCGTCCGATTCCATGTCGCCGCCACCATCGCCGCCAATACTGGCCTGCTCCGGCTCATGTAAGATGTCGTCATTGTATCTTGGTTCCCCGCCGCATGATTTCAGGAAATCCACCACATCGTGGACTTCTTCGTCGGAAACAAAGGCGCCATGCACCCGGATCGGCATGCTGGTGCCCGGCGGCAGATACAACATGTCACCCATGCCCAGCAGGGTTTCCGCTCCCATCTGGTCCAGTATGGTGCGTGAATCAATGCGCGAGGAGACCTGGAACGCAATGCGCGCCGGAATATTGGCCTTGATCAGACCAGTGATCACGTCCACTGACGGGCGCTGCGTGGCCAACACCAGATGAATGCCGGCGGCCCGCGCTTTTTGCGCCAGGCGGGCAATCAGCTCCTCCACTTTCTTGCCCACCACCATCATCATGTCCGCCAGCTCGTCGATGACGATGACGATATAGGGCAGCGGCTCCAGTTCAACTACCGCCTGATCCGGATTGAGTATGGGCTCGCGCAGCGGCTTGCCGTCCCTGATCGCCTGTTTCACCTTCTTGTTGTAGCCGACAATATTGCGCACGCCGATACCGGACATGAGCTTGTAGCGCCGCTCCATTTCAGCAATGCTCCAGCGCAAAGCGCTGGCAGCCTCGTTCATGTCGGTGACCACGGGCGCAAGAAGATGGGGTATGCCTTCGTAAACCGACAGTTCGAGCATCTTCGGATCCACCAGAATCAGACGCACCTCTTCTGGTGTTGCCTTGTACAACAGGCTGAGAATCAGGGCATTGATACTCACCGATTTGCCGGAGCCCGTGGTGCCCGCAATCAGGCAATGCGGCATGCGTGCCAGATCGGCGATTTCCGGCTTGCCGCTGATATCCTTGCCCAGCACCACCGTGAGAGGCGACTTGCTGTTCTCATAGGCGCGGGACGAAAATCCCTCCACCAGATGCACTGTCTCGCGGTACTCGTTGGGAATCTCCAGGCCGATATAGGTTTTGCCGGGTATGTTTTCCACCACCCGTACGCTGCTTACGGTCAGGGCGCGGGCCAGATCATTGGCCAGCGAGGTGATCTTGCTGGCCTTGATGCCGGCTGCCGGCTCGATTTCGAAACGGGTGATGACCGGCACGGAATGAACTTCACGCACTACCGCATCGATATTGAAATCCATGAGTTTCTTTTCCACCAGAATGGAAAGCTTTTCCAGTGTGGTGGATTTGAACGCCTGCAGCTTTTCGCCCGGTTTTTCCAGCAGATCCAGCGTCGGCAGGCATTCCCTGCCTGGCATGGGCGTCGGCAGATCCTTGAACAATGGCTCCTGGGCCTCCTGCTGGCGCCGCGAACTCTCTTCCGTGACGATCATTTGCGGCTCTATTCTGGGCGGCGCCTTCTTGACGATTTTCTCGCGCACTTTTGCCACTTTCACTTCACGTTCATGGCGAATCTTCTTGCCGCGCATCTTCTCTATCGGCTGTTCGAACATTCCGGCCAGACGCTCAAACACGCGGAATGCCAGGGCGCCGATCTGATCCATCACGCGCAGCCACGAGATGCCGGTCGTTAGCGTTACGCCGATCAGAAAAGCAGCCAGCAGCAGCAGGGTCGCGCCCAGTCCGCCAATGATATTGAACAGGCTGTACACCAGAGCACTGCCGATCATGCCGCCCAGATCATAGGGATGATGACCGGGGTGGCTGGCGTTATACAGACTGATCAGGCCGCACGCGCCCACCAGCAGGCTGATTACGCCACCCCAGTTCAGCAATCGCTCCAGTATGTCCGGAGGCGTCACCTGATTACGGGCGGCATAGATTCGCCAGCCGTAGACAGCCAGCAACAGCGGCAGGATATAGGCGATAATGCCGAACAGGTGCAACAGAAAATCGGCCAGCCATGCCCCCAGCCTGCCGCCCTTGTTGGCCACCTGCTGGGCATGCACGCCGGTGTGACTCCAGCCCGGGTCGCTGACCGTATAACTGGCCAGCGCAATAAACAGATACATGGCGACGAAGGCCAGCACCAGCAGGCCCAGTTCCCGTAAAGCATGTCCGACTTTCGGCGCCACCGGCGCGCGCGGCGGCCGGGGAGGAGGTTTTCGTCTAGCTTGAGCTGTGGCCATGATTTGTTCTACCTGTACAGAAAGTCGCTTTTTCCACAATGACGAATCGAGTAAAGTATCGCCCCTTGCAATTCGCATTCGCCGACCTCATATCAGCCAGTCGTGGAAGACCGCCTGATTTTCAGGTCAATACGATTGATAAAATACCTATTTTACAATCATTTGTACAGACTATTTAATCCGGAGACTCAAGTCCAATGAGCGATACCAAACACAGCAAAGTTCTCATTATCGGTTCCGGCCCGGCTGGTTATACCGCCGCCGTTTACGCCGCCCGCGCCAACCTCGAGCCACGACTGGTAACCGGCATGGAGCAAGGCGGCCAGCTCATGACCACGACCGATGTGGATAACTGGCCCGGTGACTATGAAGGCGTACAGGGCCCGGAGCTGATGGAACGCATGCAGAAACACGCCGAACGCTTTGGCACCGATATCGTTTTCGACTATATCCAGGAAGTGGACCTGAGCAAGCGGCCATTTACCGCCAGGGGCGACTCCGGCGTCTATACCTGCGACACCATGGTTATCGCCACCGGCGCATCGGCACGTTATCTCGGTCTGGAATCAGAAGAAAAATTCAAGGGCCGTGGCGTATCGGCCTGCGCCACCTGTGACGGCTTTTTCTACCGGGGCAAGAAAGTGGCGGTCATCGGCGGCGGCAACACGGCGGTGGAGGAAGCGCTGTATCTTTCCAAAATCGCTTCCGAAGTGATCCTGGTTCATCGCCGCGACGAACTGCGCGCGGAAGCCATACTGCGCGACCAGATCATGGCCAAAACCAGGGAAAATGGCGGCAACATCGTTATCGAATGGGACTCGCATCTCGACGAAGTGCTGGGTGATGACAGTGGCGTTACCGGCATACGTCTCCGGCACAATGACGGCTCAACCCGGGAAATTGAAGTGGACGGCGTGTTCATCGCCATCGGCCACAAACCCAATACCAGCCTGTTCGAAGGCAAGCTGGAAATGGAAAACGGCTATATCAAGGTTCAGGGCGGTATGGCGGCCAACGCCACGGCCACCAGCGTTGCCGGAGTCTATGCCGCAGGCGATGTGGCTGATCATACCTACCAGCAGGCAGTGACTTCTGCCGCCACCGGCTGCATGGCGGCGCTGGATGCGGACCGGTTTATCGCCGAACAATCTGCAAAATGACCGCCGCTGCGGGGCCCCTCAATTACTGACAGGAATCACCTGGTAGAAGATCTCGCCCTGCTTGACCAGGCCCAGCTCTTCGCGGGCGCGTTCCTCAATGGCCTCGGTGCCACGCTTGAGGTCGTTGATGTCCGCTACCAGACGCTGGTTGCTGGACTTGAATTTCTCCAGCTCCAGCTGTTTCTGACTGGCGATCTGGCGTTCTTTCCACAATTTTGGCGCGGAGAATTCGCTCAGCGTCAGCGTATAGAGCAAAGACAGCGCAATTACGGCGAGTACGAATGTCATCAGTTTCTCTGCTCTAGTCATCCATAACAGCCATGTGAAATTGGTTTAATTTATAGCTATAACTTTACGTTTTTAAAGGGTTCTAACCCCGCGTATTTCGCATTATTACCCAATTCTTCCTCAATGCGCAACAGCTGATTGTATTTCGCCACGCGGTCCGAGCGCGACAGCGAGCCGGTTTTGATCTGCCCGGCGTTGGCGCCAACGGCGATATCGGCAATGGTTGCGTCCTCTGTTTCACCGGAGCGATGGGAAACCACCACGCCATAACCGGCATCCTGCGCCATGTGAATGGCATTCATGGTCTCGGTGAGGGTGCCGATCTGGTTCACCTTGATGAGAATGGCGTTGGC
>QOAV01000113.1 GCA_003972845.1 Gammaproteobacteria bacterium | reverse complement strand
ATCGAAGATTTCATGTTTCTTGTCCGCCAGCTCCTTGAATCGGTAAAAAGCATCATTCAGATCCTCATCGGATTCAAATTTCACACCCAGTTCCAGCATGCGCGCGCGAAAGGCGCTTCGTCCCGAATGCTTGCCCATGACCATTTTATTGGTGGACCAGCCCACATCCTGCGCCCGCATGATTTCGTAGGTCTCGGGGTTCTTGATGACGCCGTCCTGGTGAATGCCGGACTCGTGAGCAAAGGCATTGGCTCCGACAATGGCCTTGTTGGGCTGCACCGGAAACCCGGTAATATTCGACACCAGCCGACTGGCGGGCACGATCTGGGTAGTATCTATGCCGGTATCGCAATCGAAAATATCCTGGCGCGTACGCACCGCCATGACGA
The DNA here is from genome assembly GCA_003972845.1 of Gammaproteobacteria bacterium. Lineage (GTDB taxonomy): Bacteria > Pseudomonadota > Gammaproteobacteria > QOAV01 > QOAV01 > QOAV01. The sequence continues at coordinate 5,105 of QOAV01000113.1, read as the reverse complement.
TCTCTTCCAGTGATGCATTACCCGCACGTTCGCCCAGGCCGTTTATCGTACACTCCACCTGACGCGCGCCATGTCGCACCGCCGCCAGGGAGTTGGCCACGGCCAGCCCCAGATCATTGTGGCAATGCACGGAAAAGACGGCCTTGTCAGAATTGGGAACCGCTGCCTTCAAGCGGCCGATCAACTCGCCAAACTGATGCGGCAGATTGTATCCCACCGTGTCGGGAATATTGATGGTGCGCGCTCCGGCGTCGATCGCCGCCTCGACAATGCGGCACAGAAAATCAAACTCGGAGCGCCCGGCGTCTTCTGCGGAAAATTCCACATCGTCGGTGAAACCGCGCGCCATTTTCACCGCCCGCACCGCCTGGTCCAGCACCGCATCCGGCTTCATGCGCAACTTGGTCTGCATGTGTATGGGCGAGGTTGCGATAAAAGTATGAATGCGGCCGCTTTCGGCCGGCTTGATCGCCTCTGCCGCGCGCTCTATATCCTTGTCCAGGGCGCGCGCCAGGCCGCATACTGTGCTGCCTGAGACGCTTTCCGCCACCGCCCGCACGCTCTCGAAATCGCCTTCACTGGCGATGGGAAAGCCTGCTTCGATGACGTCCACCCGCATCTTTTCCAGCACTTTTGCGATACGAACTTTCTGTTCTTTGGTCATGGATGCGCCGGGGCTTTGCTCGCCGTCGCGCAAGGTTGTATCAAAAATCACTAATCTGTCAGTCATGGCCAGATCTTCCAATTAGGGGTGTTGCCGCGTTTTGTACGCGTATCGAATATTTCGACCGATGGGCCGAAAAATGAATAAACAGGGTATGAAGGAGTCTTTTATTTGCGCGCAAAGCGCAGCAGAAACAGCGCAGACGCGGAAGCGCCCTGGGAGAGAAACAAGCTATTCCTGAAAATCATCATAAAGCTCTTATACTGTCCAAAACCGGATGTTTCAAGTCGTTTTTTTTATTATTCATCTGAACTCCCGGTTTTCCTGCGCCAGCGCCACACACAGGACACCGGGCCGGACAAGGCGTAAACAGAGGCGATAAAGAACAGTACAGTGGGCGGATCCAGTGAAATAACCACATATACCAGAACAACCAGCAGGATTGCCACGAATGGCACCCGGTCCTTGAGATCAAGATCCTTGAAGCTGCGGTACTTGATGTTGCTCACCATGGCGGCGCCGATCAGTACGGTTAACACCATGACCAGTTCGGCAATGGGTTTGCCGGCTATGGAGCGATCCACACAAAACCACACCAGCGCTGCCATAAAGGCCGCGCCAGCGGGACTGGGCAACCCCTGGAAATAGCGTTTGTCCTGAACCCTCTGGGTATTGAAGCGGGCCAGCCGCAATGCTGCAGAAGCCACATAGATGAACGCCACCAGCCAGCCCAGCTTGCCTTTTGACATCAGCGCCCATTCGTAAACAACCAGTGACGGGGAAAGACCAAAGGCGATCATGTCCGCCAGGCTGTCGTATTCAACACCAAAATCACTGGTGGTGTTGGTCATGCGCGCCACCCGGCCATCGAGCCCGTCCATGACCATGGCAATGAAAATAGCCACTGCCGCCGCCTCGAACTTGCCCTGGGTTGCCGCCACGATGGCGTAAAACCCGGCAAACAATCCACCGGTGGTGAACAGGTTGGGCAATATGTAGATACCCTTGGAGCGCTTGCCGGACTTGCCTCCGGCGGTTATATCAGTATCTGCTTTTTTACTCGATTGTTTAGCCACTGATAACCGCCCTCATTGTTGAGCAAGCTCCGCAAGAATGGAGACGCCCGCTCGCGGTTTCTCGCCCAGCGTAATGACCGGCCTGGCATCTTCGGGCAAATAAACGTCAACACGGGAGCCGAAGCGAATGAAGCCATAACGCTGACCGCGTTCCAGTCTGTCGCCCTTGTCAACATAACAGAGTATACGGCGCGCGATCAAACCGGCAATCTGCGCCGAAACCACATCCTGCCCGGAATCAGTGCGTAGATGAATGGCATTACGCTCGTTTTCTTCCGATGCCTTGTCCAGAGCGGCATTGACAAAACTGCCTGGCCGATACCAGCGATCCTGTACCACGCCAGAGACAGGCGCGCGATTGGAATGCACATTGAACACGTTCATGAACACGCTGATCTTGATCGCCGGGCGGTCCAGAAACGGGTCACGGGCCGGGCCGACAAACACCACGCGGCCGTCGGCCGGGCTGAGTACCAGATTCTCCCCCTCCGGCGGTGTACGGTGCGGGTCGCGGAAGAACTGCAGGCTGAACAGAAAAAACAGCCACGCCGGACTGGCGACCAGCCAGCCGAAATATACGGTCAGCGCCACTGCCAGCACTCCCGAGATAATCAGAAATGGCCAGCCTTCGCGGGCCAGTATGGGATGCTTGTCAGTCATTTTGGATTCCAGAAAAAAGAAAAGCGGGGATATCCCCGCTTTTCGTATAATAGACGGAATTAATTCACCGATTTATCGACAATTTTATTCGCCGCTATCCAGGGCATCATTTCTCGAAGCTTGGCGCCAACTTCCTCGATCTGGTGCTCGCGACCCTTGGCCCGCAGCGCTTCGAAATGACTCTTGCCGCCGTTGGCGGCTTCTTCCATCCACTCTTTGGCGAACTGACCGCTCTGGATTTCTTCCAGCACCTTTTTCATTTCAGCCTTGGTGGCTTCATTGACGATGCGCGGGCCGCGCGTCAGATCGCCGTATTCCGCCGTATTGGAAATGGAATAACGCATGTTGGCAATGCCGCCCTCATACATCAGATCAACAATCAGCTTGAGCTCATGCAAACACTCGAAATAAGCCATTTCCGGCGCATAACCGGCTTCCACCAGAGTCTCGAAACCGGCCTGAACCAGCGATGTGGCGCCGCCGCACAATACCGCCTGTTCGCCGAACAGATCAGTTTCGGTCTCTTCACGGAAACTGGTCTCGATGATGCCGGAACGGCCGCCGCCCACGCCGGAAGCATAGGCCAGAGCAATATCGCGCGCCTTGCCGGAGGCATCCTGCGCTACCGCAATCAGACAGGGGACGCCACCGCCTTCGATAAAGGTTGAACGCACCAGATGGCCGGGGCCTTTTGGCGCCACCATGAACACGTCCATGTCATCACGCGGCTCGATGTAGCCAAAGTGAATATTGAAACCGTGGGCAAACGCAAGTGCCGCGCCGTCTTTCAGATTGGGTTCGATACTGGCTGCGTAAATCGCCGCCTGCTTCTCGTCGGGCGCCAGTATCATGACGATATCCGCCGCCTTGGACGCATCTTCTATGTTCATCACCTTGAGGCCGGCTTTTTCCGCCTTGGCGATGGACGAAGAACCGTCGCGCAGTCCCACAATGACATCGACGCCGCTCTCTTTCAGATTGTTGGCATGGGCGTGGCCCTGGGAGCCATAACCGATGATGGCAACCGTTTTGCCTTCAATCGCTGCCGGATCGGCGTCTTTATCGTAAAATACTTTCATGTTTTCCTCTGATTTTTACTCAATATTCCAGTTGGTTATATTTTCAAAGCCTTGTCGCCCCGGCTGATGCCCACCGCGCCGCTGCGAATCAGTTCCATGATATGCGAGGCCGGTGTGGCCGCCACGAAACCGTCGAGCCGGTCGCCGGGGCCTGTCAGTTCCACCGTATAAGTGGAAGGTGTGACATCGACAATGCGGCCACGGAAAATATCCGCCAGGCGCTTCACCTCATCCCGCATCTGGCCTTCGGCGCGTATCTTTACCAGCATGAACTCGCGCTCGATATGCGCGCCCTCGGTGAGATCAATGAGCTTGACCACGTCGATCAGCTTGTTGAGTTGCTTGGTAATCTGCTCGATGACCTGCGGATTGCCGATGGTCACCAGACTCATGCGTGACAACGTCGGATCCTCGGTAGGCGCCACCGTCAGTGATTCGATATTGTAACCACGCGCGGAAAACAACCCGGCGATGCGCGACAGTGCCCCGGATTCGTTTTCCACCAGCAGGGATATTACGTGTCGTTCTGTTTCCATTACGCCAGCTCCCGCGTTTCAGTGCCGGCTTTTTCACACTCCGGCTTCAACACCATTTCCGCGTGGCCCGCGCCCGCCGGGATCATCGGGTAGACGTTCTCGGTCTGGTCGGTGATGAAATCCATGAACACCAGCCGGTCTTTCAGCGCCATGGCTTCTTTCAGCGCGCCGTCCACATCTTCCGGCTTGTCGATCAACATGCCCACATGGCCGTACGCCTCCGCCAGTTTCACAAAATCCGGCAGCGCATCCATGTAGGAATGTGAATAACGCTCCTCGTAAAAAAACTCCTGCCACTGACGCACCATGCCCAGATAGCGGTTGTTCAGATTGACGATTTTTATCGGAAAATCATACTGCTTGCAGGTGGACAATTCCTGTATGCACATCTGGATGCTGCCCTCGCCGGTGACACAGGCCACGGTGGCGTCGGGATGCGCCAGCTGCACACCCATGGCCGCCGGCAAGCCGAAACCCATAGTGCCCAGACCGCCCGAGTTGATCCAGCGGCGCGGTTTGTCGAACGGATAGTACTGCGCCGCCCACATCTGATGCTGGCCCACATCGGAAGTAACGAAAGCCTCACCCAGCGTGGCTTCGTACAGCTTCTCGATGACATATTGCGGTTTGATCAGCTTGCTGTTGCGATCGTATTCGGCGCCTTTGACGGCGCGCCACTTGTTGATTTGAGCCCACCAGTCCTTCAGAGCGGCCGCATCAATCTTGCGTTTGTCCTTGTCGATCAGGCTCATCATGGACTTCAGCACATCGGACGAATGGCCGACGATGGGCACCGTGGCCGGTACGTTCTTGGATATGCTCGCCGGATCGATGTCGATATGCACGATACGCGCATGGGGACAGAACTTGTTCACGTCGCCGGTGACGCGGTCGTCGAAGCGGGCGCCAACAGCGATAATCAGATCGGCTTCATGCATGGCCAGGTTGGCTTCGTAAGTGCCATGCATGCCCAGCATGCCGATAAACTGTTCGTCGGTCTCGGGATAAGCGCCCAGCCCCATCAGAGTGCTGGTAATGGGAAAGCCCGTTTTGCGGGTGAAATCCACCAGCTCGGTGGCGCCGTTGCCCA
>QOAV01000041.1 GCA_003972845.1 Gammaproteobacteria bacterium | reverse complement strand
GCGGAAGCCCGTGTGCGCACCGTGCCGGAAGTTTCCGCCGAAACGGAAACCATGCAGCCCGGCATTCCGGCGCAGGGTCCACCCTATGTCAGCATCGACGATCTGGCCAGCTGCGCAGGACTGTTGCTGGGCAGCCCCACCCGTTTCGGCAACATGGCGGCCTCGCTGAAATATTTTCTCGAAACCACCACGCCGCAATGGCTCAGCGGAGAACTGATCGGCAAGCCCGCGGGCGTATTTACCTCCACCGCCAGCCTGCACGGCGGGCAGGAAAGCACGCTGCTGTCCATGATGCTGCCGCTGCTGCACCACGGCATGGTGATTGCGGGCATTCCCTACAGCGAAGCCGATCTCACCACCACCACCAGCGGCGGAACGCCCTATGGCGCCAGTCATGTAGCCGGCGCCAGGGGAGACCTGCCGTTGACCGACGAAGAAAAACGCCTGTGCATGGCGCAGGGCAAGCGGCTGGCGCAACTGGCGTTAAAACTTCGCTAGTCCGCCAGATCTTTTGCCATTTTCAGGCTGATTTTTCGTTTTACCGCCAGCGAGCTGCGGTCCAGATCGTCCAGCAGGGCGAACAATCGGGCTGGATCGCCGCCGCGGCGCTGCACCAGATATTCGGCCACCTTTTGGGGCAGATCCAAACCGCGCTGGCGGGCGAGCAGAGCCAGTGCGCGCACTTTTTCGGGGTCGCTGAGTGGCCTGATTTCCAGCACCAGCCCATTGCCCAGACGCGAAACCAGCTCCGGCATAACCAGCCCGCAGGCGTCGGGCCGGGAACCGGCGCTGACCAGCAAACTGCGCCCGGCCAATTTCATGCGATCGGCGAGATGAAAAACAGCCTGTTCCCAGTTTTCCCGGCCGCCAATGCACTCGATGTTATCCAGGCACAGGCAATCCATCTGGTCCAGCGCGCCCAGCACTTGCGGGTCATGCTGCGCCCACAGATCCAGGTCCACATATTGAGCGCTTTCACCACGCGAATCCGCCAGATGGCAGGCAGCCTGCAACAGATGGGTTTTGCCTGAAGAGGCGCTACCCCACAGATGAATTCGCTGCGGACCATCGCCACAGAGAGCGCCTTTGAGGGCATGCACAGCCTCGTTATTGTCGGCGGCAAAAAAAGTATCGAATGTGGCGCTCTGCTTCAGACGCACGTCCAGCGGCAGCTGATTCATGTGTGGCACGGAAGAGTCGGTACAGTCCGGCAACAACCAGGCCGGGGAAGCAGTGTTCCGATTGATGGGGACAGTTCTGGCCAGAGCGGGCTGGTCATGATTTATTCAGAGCTTCCGTAGTATTTGCTTTCCTGATAGCCGGCGGCAAAGTGGCGCAACAACACATTGATCGCCGCCGCCACCGGCAGTCCCAGCAAAACGCCGAAAAAACCGAACAACTGGCCGCCCGCCATCACCGCAAAAATCACCCCCACCGGGTGCAGGCCTATCTTGTCACCCACCAGCAGCGGCGTCAGCACCATGCCTTCCAGGGCCTGACCGACAGCGAAAACCGCCCAGATCCACAGTATCGGCGTGAAAGCCTGAAACTCCAGCGCTCCGGCCAGGGTCGCGGCGACGATGCCAACGATGAACCCCAGATACGGTACGAAGCTGACCAGACCCGCCAGCAAACCGATGGGCAGCGCCAGATCCAGCCCCAGCAGCGCCAGACCGGTGGAATATACAATCGCCAGCGCCAGCATCACGGTCAGCTGCCCGCGCAGAAAACTGGCCAGCACTTCATTCACTTCCTTGCCCAGCTTGGCCGATGTGGCCTGATAACGTTTCGGAATCATGCGATAAACGCGGGCGACGATATCATCCCAGTCGCGCAGAAGGTAAAAAGTCACCACCGGAATCAGCGCCAGATTCGCGGCCCACAGAGCCAGAGTCGCACTGGAACTGGAGACATAGCGCACCAAATGGCCCAGCCAGCCGCCCACATCCTGCCAGTTACGGGCGACAATTTTTTTCACCGCGCCGAAATCCAGACTCTCCACCGGGATCCCGAAAGTGTTCTGCAGCCAGGGCAGAACCGTGGCTTCCAGCGTATCCACATATGCCGGCAACTTGTGGGCAAAACTGCTCAGGCGAGCTTCCAGAAACGGCGCCAGCACCAGAACAATACCCAGAAAAATCAGGGTCATGACCACAAAAACGACGACCACGCCAAGTATGCGGGGCAGTTTTTTCTCTTCGAATCGATCAACCACCGGGTCGAATATATAGGCCAGTATGGCCGCCATCATAAATGGCGTCAGTATCGGCGCCAGCAGATAGATCAGCCAGCCCAGACCTGCCAGCAACAGCAGAAAATAGATTTGTTTTTGATTTTCCATAGGTCGGTCAGTTTGCCAGTTTTCTCCGAGAATTTACATAATGCACCTTCAATCACAAGAATATTTGATGAGATCGTATGAGCGGTTACAATACGCGCTTTCCTCTTCCCGACCGGACCGCCCACTTGGCAAACAAAGCTTCGTTGACATACAAGGATGCCGGCGTCGATATCGATGCCGGCGATGAACTGGTTGAACGCATCAAGCCGCTGGTGAAAAAAACCGCGCGACCTGAATGGCTGGGCGGCATCGGCGGCTTTGGCGCCCTGTTCGAGATCCCGCTGGATCGCTACAAAAAGCCCGTGCTGGTCTCCGGCACCGACGGCGTCGGCACCAAGCTGAAGCTGGCCTTTGACATGGACAAGCACGACACCATTGGCATAGATCTGGTGGCCATGTGCGTCAACGACATACTGGTGGCTGGCGCGGAGCCGTTGTATTTCCTCGATTACTTCGCCACCGGCCGACTGGACACGGAAAAAGCCGCGCAGGTGGTGGCGGGCATCGCCGAGGGCTGCATACAGGCCGGCGCATCGCTGGTGGGCGGCGAAACGGCGGAAATGCCCGACATGTATGACGACGGCGAATACGATCTGGCCGGATTCGGCGTCGGCATCGTGGAAAAAGACCAGGCCATTGACGGCAGCAAGGTGAGCGACGGCGACATCATCATCGGCCTGGCCTCCAGCGGGCCCCATTCCAATGGCTATTCGCTGATTCGCAAGATTGTCGAAGTCAGCGGCGCGGGCTGGGATGACCCCTTTGGCGACACAACGCTGGGCGAAGCGCTGATTGCGCCCACCATTATCTACGTCAAGCCGATACTGGCGCTGCTGGAACAGGTGGACGTACACGCCATGGCGCATATCACCGGCGGCGGTCTGCCCGGTAATCTGGTGCGCGTCCTGCCCGACGGCCTCACCGCCGACATCGACAGCCATAGTTGGCAGCGCCCGGCCGTTTTCGACTGGCTGCAGCAACACGGCAACGTGGAAGACGCCGAAATGTACCGCACTTTCAACTGCGGCGTGGGCATGGCGATAGTGGTCGCCGCCGATCAGCAAGACCAGGCCCTGGCGCTGTTGCGGGAAAAGGGCGAGACGGCTTTCGTCATGGGAACCATCGGCACGGATCATCAGGACAGCCGCGTTGTCATCCGCTGAAACTCTCCGGCTTGTCGTTCTCATCTCGGGACGCGGCTCCAATTTCATCGCCATACACAAGGCCATAGCCGAACAGCATATCCGCGCCGACATTGTCGCCGTTATCAGCAACAGGGCCGATGCCGCCGGCCTGGACTATGCGAAACAGGCAGGCATCCCGACGCATGTGATTGAACATCAGGGCTTTCCCGACCGCGAAAGCTTCGACCGCGAAATGATGCGGGTCATCGACAGCTATCAGCCGGGATTGGTGGTTCTCGCGGGTTTCATGCGCATACTCAGCGGCGCGTTCGTGCGCCATTATCGCGGACGGCTAATCAACATCCACCCTTCCCTGCTACCCAAATACCCGGGCCTGAATACGCACCAGCGCGCCATCGACGCCGGGGAACAAGTACACGGCGCCACTGTCCACTTTGTGGAAGAAGAAGTGGATTCCGGCGAGATTATCATCCAGGCGAAAGTGCCGGTGCTGGCATCCGATACCAAAGAAAAGCTGGCTGCGCGCGTGCTGGAGCAGGAACACAGGATTTACCCCGCTGCTGTACGCTGGATTGCAGACGGAATGAAGCCACCCAAACCAACAATGGAAAGCTTGCCATGATGCTAAAAACTTTTTTCGGCCCAGCAGCCCTGCTTGTTCTGCTCAGCCCGTTCAACGCCATGTCCGCGCCGTTGCCGGATGATTTCTCCGTCAAGTATTCCTTTGAATTCGCCGGACTGAATGCCGGTCATCTGACCAAGCACATTACCAGAACCGGCGACAACCACTACACCCTTCACTCTGATACCGAACCCAGCGGTCTGGCCAAAATGATGCTGGGCTCCAAGGCGATCATTACCGAAGAGGCCTCGTTTGATCTCGAGGGAGACAACATCCGGCCAATGGAATACCGTGTGAAGCAGGAATCCAAGGGCGGTTACGACCGCAAAGTTGTTTTTGACTGGAAACAGAAAATACTCAAATACAAGAACGGCAAAGTCGAGCCCATGCCGGCAGGCCCGGTAATGGATGCCGGCTCCGTGTTTTTCTCGTTCATGCCCAGGGCCGGCGGCAAGATTGATGTGCAGAACGACAGGATCTTTGTCACCGATGGCCGCCGCACCACGGGCTACACCTACCAGCGGGTCGAAGATCAGACCATTACCACCAAGGCCGGCAAGTTCAAATGCGTGGTCATTCAGCGCGACGCCATGAAATCAGACAAGCTCAACCGGGTCACCATCTGGCTGGCTTATGACAAGGGACTGGCGCCGGTGAAACTGGTCAAGGTAAAGGCCGGCAAGCCAAAAACCGTGCTGGAAGCGGTTTCCATCGAAGGGCTGTAGCAGGAAAGTCCGGCAGCGACGGCCGTGGTGTGCATCCGCGGTAATACCGCCCCGCCGTTACGGCTAGTGCCGTATGATTTCCGGCATCTTCATCGCCGAATAGCCCGCCGGAATACCGAACCCGCCGGCCGGCGCCGCGCCGGACTTCTTCGACACCAGCTTCATGTTCCGGCCCGACGCCTGCTGCATGATCACCGGCACGCCGTCGATACTGCCATCGAACATCTGTCCGGTCCTGATCATGCCGCCCAGCATGTTCCTCGCGGCTGACGATGCAGCATCACTCAAAAAACAGCTGGATCAGCTCAAACAGGACGGTCTGCGCCTGAGCTGGCTGTTGCCCACGGACCAGTACATCGAAACCGGCATTGAGCTGGGCAACGGTCAGAGTTTTCCGGCAGGCGGTTCGCACAGCAGCATCGGCGATTGGGCGGTTTTCGCCAGGACCGGCGGCGACATCGATTTCAGTCACAGCATGCGCAGCGAGCTGACTGCCGCCTGTCATTCACTGGGGCACGAGGCCAGTGCGAAGGATGAAACAGGTGAATCCGTGCTGCTGGTAAGAAAAAAACCGTTGCGCCCGGCTGATCGAGACGGCCCTGGCGGCCGCCGAGCAGCCCGGGATTAACCAGCTTCCTGTTCGGCGGCTTTCTTTTTCGGCTTGCCCTTTTTACCTTCCACCTGAAACACCAGATCGTCGTCCTTTTCACTGACCAGTACGTCAC
>QOAV01000049.1 GCA_003972845.1 Gammaproteobacteria bacterium | reverse complement strand
TCTCCCAGCCCATCGCCACGCGCGTGGACGAGCTGCTGTCCGGCGTCAAAGCACAACTGGCCATCAAGCTGTTCGGTCCCGATCTGGAGGTGCTGGCGGAGAAAGGTCAGGCCATTCAGCAATTGACGCAAAAGGTGGAAGGAACGCGCTCGGTGGAAATGGAGCAGATCGCCGGCGAAGCTCAGCTGGTGGTGCGCCCGGACCGCGACAAGCTGGCGCGCTTCGGCATTGCCGTGGCGCAGGTCATGGATCTGGTATCCGACGCCATCGGCGGCCAGGAGGCCGGCCAGGTCATCGACGGCAATGAGCGCTACGATATTTACGTGCGCCTCGCGCCGAAATACCGCGACAGCATCGACGCCATCCGCAACCTGATTCTGCAAGCGCCCAACGGCGCGTGGGTGCGCGTGGGCGACGTCGCCAGCGTGTCCATCGAATCCGGTCCGCCACAGATACGCCGCGACGACGTGCAACGACGGGTGGTGATTCAGTCCAATGTGGAAGGCCGCGATATGGGCGGGCTGGTGGCGGAACTGCGCCAGCGCATAGACCGGGAAATCGACCTGCCGCCGGGTTATTCCGTAGTGTTCGGCGGTCAGTTCGAAAACCAGCAACGCGCGCAGAAACGCCTGATGATCGTGGTGCCGCTGTCGCTGGGGCTGATTTTCCTGTTGCTGTATTTCGCCTTCGGCTCGGTAGGCCAGGCGTTGCTGATCATGCTCAACGTGCCGCTGGCGGCCATCGGCGGCATCGCCGCGCTGTTCATTACCGGCCAGTACCTGTCAGTGCCCGGCTCCATCGGCTTTATCGCCCTGTTCGGCGTGGCCGTGCTCAACGGCGTGGTGCTGGTGAGCGCCATCAACCGCCGCGCGGCAGACGGCCTGGCTCTGGACGAAGCCATATTCAGCGGCGCTTTCTCGCGCCTGCGACCGGTGTTGATGACTGCCTTCATCGCCGCCCTGGGGCTGATACCCATGCTGCTGGCCACCGGCGTGGGTTCGGAAGTGCAGCGTCCGCTGGCCACCGTGGTAGTGGGCGGGCTGGTGTCCTCGACTCTGTTAACCTTGTTCGTATTGCCGTCATTGTACGGTTTCTTTTCACGCAGAAAACTTGCCCGATAACGGAGATAACCATGTCCTGTGAATGTTCGGAAGATGGATTTGACGGTCCCTGGTGGCAATATCCGCCGCTGCGTAATGCACTGATCGCCGGCGTCATCGCCCTCGCCGCCTGGCTGCTGGCGCGGTCGGGAGCCATCGGCGCAAAAATCGAAATCACCCTGTACCTTGGGGCCATCGCTCTCGGCGGTTATTTGTGGGCGAAAGAAGGTATGGAAGAATTGCTGGAGGAGCATGAGGTCGGCATTTCCATACTCATGATCGCCGCCACCACCGGCGCGGCCATACTGGGCCTGTGGGAGGAAGCCGCCGCGCTGGTGGTACTCTACGGCATTGCCGAAGGCATCGAGGAATACACCTTTGCCCGCACCCGCACCGCCATACGCGCCCTGCTCGACCTGGCCCCGAAACGGGCGCGCGTGCTGCTGGATGGCGAGGAAAACATGGTCGCCGCCGCAACGCTGCAACCAGGCGACGTGTTCGTGGTCAAGCCGGGCGAATCGCTACCGACCGACGGCTTCATCATCAAGGGCGCATCCAGCCTCGATGAAGCGGCTGTCACCGGCGAGTCGTTACCAGTAAGCAAAGACGAGGGCGACAAAGTCTTTGCCGCCAGCATCAACGGCGAGGGTCTGCTGGAAATCCGCGCTAGCGCCGGCTTCAACGACAATACCCTTTCGCGCATCATCACCATGGTGGAGGAGGCGCAGGAGCAAAAAGGCCACGCCCAGCAATGGATGGAGCGCTTTGGCCGGCGTTACAGCCCCGCCGTGCTGGCGTCAGCGGTGCTGATGGTGCTGATACCGTGGTTCATTGGCGGCGACATGACCAAATGGTCCGGGCGGGCAGTGATTCTGCTGGTGGCTGCCGCGCCTTGCGCGCTGATTATCTCACTGCCGGTAGCCATGGCCGCCGGCATTGCCGGGGCCGGCAAGCGCGGCATATTGATCAAGGGCGGCGCGCATCTGGAGCACCTGGGCGTCATCAAAACGGTCGCTTTCGACAAGACCGGGACACTGACCCACGGCAAGCCACAAGTCACTGACGTCGATACGCTGAACACGGATGAAACCACCCTGCTGCGCATTGCTGCCGCCATCGAGAGATCATCGCAACATCCTCTGGCCCGCGCGGTGGTGGAATATGCAAAAAAATCAGCCGTTGAACCCGCTGCTACCGAACAGTTTTCCGCCATCACCGGCTCTGGCGCCAAAGCCGTCATCGACGGCGTGACATGGTATATCGGCAACCCGAAGCTGTTTGCCGGGCTGGGCAAGAACCTGTCTGATCTCACTGAACGAATCAACGCTCTGCAGAGCGAAGGCAAGACCGTGATGCTGGTGGGGTCAGACAACGAAATGGCCGGACTGATTGCGGTACAGGATACGCTGAGAGATGAAGCACCTGCGGTGATCAGACGCCTGCACGACATGGGCATCCGCACCGTAATGCTCACCGGCGACAATCCCCGCACCGCGCAGCGCGTCGCCGATCAGCTCGGCATCGACGACGTGCGCGCCGGATTGAAACCCGACGACAAGATGGGCGCAATCCGCGAATTGCTGAAACAGGGCGAGGTACTCATGGTGGGCGACGGCGTCAACGACGCACCGGCTCTGGCCACCGCCACCTGCGGCGTCGCCATGGGCGCAGCCGGTACCGACGCCGCCATCGAAGCAGCAGACATCGCCCTCATGGCCGACGACCTGAACAAACTGGAAGAAGCACTGGCGCTGGGCAAAAAGGCTCGGCGCGTATCGGTGCAGAATATCGTGTTTGCCATCATCGTACTGGCCATCCTCATACCCGCCGGTGTCAGCGGTTTGATCAGCATCACCATGACGGTGGTGGCACATGAAGCCAGTGAATTGCTGGCGGTGGCCAACGGATTGCGCGCCGGACGGGTGCAGGGCTGATTCAAAGCAAATGATGCCGCTGCAGAAAGCCGATCAGTTCATCCGCATGTTGTTCAACGGACTCCACCGAGTCATGCCCCGCGCCGTCTATCAGCAACAGTTCGATTCCTTTTTCCGGACAATTGTCCCTGATGGCTCTGGCGTCGCTCACCGGCACGGTGTGGTCTTCCCTGCCGTGTACCAGCAACACCGGGCAATCGGCGCGACAGGCGGTATGCACAGGCGCAATATCTTCGTAGCGGTGGCCAATAATGCGTTCCACATATCGCAGCACCCATCGGCGGAGAACCCCCGGGATATGGAAACGGCGCAGGTAGCGCTCCATCATCCATTCCGGATGGGCAAAAGCGGCGATGCTGATAACGGCAGCAATAGCATTCCGGCGCGACGCCAAGAGAAGCACCGCGCCCGCCCCGACAGAATGGCCCAGCAGCACGATTTTCTCTGCCGATCCAGGCTGCCTCTCTATGAGCCAATCCACCGCAGAGCCGGTATCTTCCGCAAATTTCGGCATTGATGAGAAACTGTCGGAATCACTGCGCCCGTGATTACGCGCATCCACCAGCAGCACATTCAACCCGGCCTTGTGCAACGGCAAAGCCAGCGGCAACATCAGCTCCATATTGCTGCCCCAGCCGTGCATGACCACCACGGTAACGTCGGCTTCCGGCACGGGCAGCCACCAGCCATACAGGCGTTTGCCGTTTATTGCGGGCATTCGCGCTTCCATATAAGCAATGTCATGGTCGGCGGGACTGCCTTTTTCTTTCAGCCGTGGCGCGCGAAATATCACGTGGATGATGAAAAGCAATACGACGGGAGCAGCCGCCAATGCCAAAAACAGAATGCCGGGAAAATGCATATAAAACTCGGGTTGGTTGTTCGATACCACCCCCGCTGTCGGGTTGAGCCAGGGTTTCGACAGATCGGGGCAGATTACTACGATGGTCGTGCTTTATCTGCTCCAGCCACGAGCGTAGCAGATTGTCTGCCTGCCTTTTGGCGCCGTGTTGAGCCATATCGCTTTCATAACCGAAAGTTTGCGAAAAATATTTCCTTCTCGAATACTCGCTCTCAACATGGCTGCCGGTCACATTTTTTCTGCAATCGCACATGATAAACCGACTGCACTGGCGACACGGCGACGATGCCATCGCCTTCTACGCCGGTATACGCCGCCTGCATGATGGCGGCGGCGTATTCTTCACCGCGTTCCGCTTCCGCAAATACTTCTACCCGAACGTGGGTGCAAAGCCAGTCCGAGGTGTAGAAATTAGCGTATTCGCCAAAACCCTTCACTTTGCTTACGGTCATGCCGCGCACTTTCTTTTGCTTCAGAACGTCTTCCACCGCTTCCAGTTTTTCCGGGCGAATGATCGCCGTTATCTTGCAAAAAACCATGATGTTCTCCTTGTCAGCCATTGCCTTGCGGGGGTTTGTTGCAGCAGGCGGAGACCTTGATTCCGGCGTTTTCCCGGCTGGTGAGATCCATATTCTGTAGCCAGTTTCTCTTTATCTTCGCCATCCGCCCAGCGGCAGGTGGATAACCGGCCTGATCTGCTACTTCCAGTATGGCTGCATAATCCGTCTCGGTGGTGTCGTAACAAATCGTGACCGTGCGCCAGTCAAGGTTAAAAACCGCGCCGCGCACGCCCGCCAGCCTGTCCATGGCCTGGCGAACGCTCTCACTATCTCCGGCACTACTCATTGCGGGAAATACAAAACGGCGGCTGACTTCCCACGGCCCATGGCATTTCAGTACGTTGTTTTTCATATTTGCCTCCGATTTCTGCGTATCAGATATCCGCTCTTTTCAGACGCAAGGCATTGGCGATAACCGACACCGAGCTGAAACTCATGGCCGCCGCCGCAATGATGGGCGACAACAGCAGGCCGGTTACCGGATACAGTATGCCAGCTGCGACCGGCACGCCCAGCGAGTTGTAGATGAACGCAAAAAACAGGTTCTGGCGGATATTCTTCATGGTGGCGCGGCTCAGGCGGCGCGCGCGGACAATGCCACGCAGGTCGCCCTTGACCAGCGTGACGCCGGCGCTTTCCATGGCCACGTCGGTACCGGTGCCCATGGCCACGCCCACATGCGATTGCGCCAATGCAGGGGCGTCGTTGATGCCATCGCCCGCCATGGCGACGATACGGCCTTCCGCCTGTAATTTCTTGACGATTTCCGCCTTCTGGTCGGGCAGCACTTCCGCCTCGACCCGATCAATATCCAGTTTGTTCGCCACCGCCTCAGCCGTGGTGCGGTTGTCGCCGGTAAGCATCACCACTCTGACGCCCTCGGCATGCAGATCGCGAATGGCCTCGGGCGTGGATGCCTTGATCGGATCGGCGACACCGATCAGCCCGGCAGGTTTGCCGTCGATGGCAATGAACATCACGGTCTGACCTTCAGCGCGTCCTTCGTCAGCCTGCCTGACCTGTTCCCCCGTATCGACGCCTTGGTCCTGCATCAGCTTGATGTTACCCAGTGAAACCTTGTGGTCATCCACCCTGCCGGTGACGCCCTTGCCGGTAACCGACTGAAAATCTTCGGTCTGGGCCAGCTCGATGCCGCGCTCCCGGGCGCCGCGCACAATGGCTTCGGCCAG
>QOAV01000096.1 GCA_003972845.1 Gammaproteobacteria bacterium | reverse complement strand
TGAAATCATGGAATCATGGGGATACATAACTTAATTACCTGAATTCAAGGCGCTTCCCCTTGTTGCTTGCGCGGGTCGTGGTGTTTTTAAAGGTCGTCACGATTCATGGCTTGCTTTCAGTTTTTGTATGCTTTCTTCCCAGTGCGCGCCGTCGAAAGGTTCGATATGGACAGACCGAATGGTCGAATTATCGAGACAGCGCACATTGACGCTGATGCCTTCCGGGTGTGAGCGCGGAACGTAGAAAGACTTGATGCCACAGGTTTTGCAGAACAGATGCTTCGCCACGCCGGTGTTGAAGCGATAGGTTTGCAGGTTTTCCTGTCCGGACAGCAGCTTGAAAGCCGGACGCGGAACGATCAGGTGTAAATAGCCGGATTTCGAGCAGATGGAGCAATTGCATTCGGATGCCTGAATTTCTGCCGGCGCTTCCACCTCAAACCTTACCGCGCCGCAGTGGCAGCCGCCTTTGTGAATCATGCTTTGTCTCCTTCAGGTTTTACCGAGCGGCCTTCCGCTGTGTCGCCAAAACTGCCGTATTCGAGAAAGCGCTCCGTCAGCCGCGCCGCCTGCGCGGAAAACATCAGGCCCATGTGGTTGACGGGTATGATCACGCGTTCCGACATGCCCGGAATCGCGGTCTCTGCCAGACTGACCACGCCATCGTGGGGTTTTGGCAGTCGCGCCAGCATACAGCCGATACCCAGCGGTTTGTCCCCGGCGATCACGCCGAGCCGGTGTTTGTCCGGCCATGACTGTGCGCCGTGTTCCAGGCTGGAGCCGCGCTTTTTGCCGATAATCATGCTGCCCGCCAGGGGCCATTGCGACAGGCGCCGCGCCACCACCGAGCCGCCAAAAGGCGAACCCAGCGCCACCACGCGGCAGGGCGGGAAATCGGGGTGGTGTTGCAGAAAGCGGTGAATCACCAGCCCGCCCATGCTGTGGCCGACGAAACAGCATTGATCCAGGCTTTTGCTGGCGAGCATGTCCGCCAGCCCGTCGGCGTTTTGCTGCATGGTCTGGCTGATCGTCGCATAACAGTACCGATGCACTTCGAAACCGGCAGCTTCCAGCCTTTTCTGCATGGGGATCAACTGAATGCACGGCATCAATATGCCGTGAACGAGTATCACCGGTGGTTTGTTGTCGGGCTTCATTTTCAGCGCGGGTTCACTCTGGTGGCGCTATTCTACAGCGCCATCAAGCCGAACAGGAGAATTCTCGTGAAAACAAAATCATTGCTGAGCGCAGGTTTGCAGACGCCGGGCGCGGCAGGGGTTCCCGCCAACGTGGTTGCTGACGGCGGTATATGGAGAAAACCATCATACCCGCCACGGCCACCATTGATTGCATGAAGGGTGCCACGGTGATTAGATCGGCGGCATGACAGCCGACCCGTATCTAGCCATTGACCAGGGCACCCACGCCAGCCGCGCGATAGTGTTCGATGGCTCCGGGAATACAGTCAGTCTGGCGCAGCGGGAAGTGGCGCTGCGGCGGATAAAGACCGGCCGGGTGGAGCAGGACCCGGATCAGATTCTGGCGTCGGTACGTGAGTGTTTACTATCCGTCCTGGCGAATGGCCCTGTTGCTGGCTCGGCTGCTCTGGTAACCCGCGTGCTGGGCGCCGGCGAGTATCTGTCCACCCCCGGCGGGCGCTTTGCGCAGGC
The DNA here is from genome assembly GCA_003972845.1 of Gammaproteobacteria bacterium. Lineage (GTDB taxonomy): Bacteria > Pseudomonadota > Gammaproteobacteria > QOAV01 > QOAV01 > QOAV01. Next base: position 4,042 of record QOAV01000096.1, on the reverse strand, counting down.
GTTGCTGTATGCGCCGCTGCTGGTTTTGATCGGCCGGTCCGCGCTGCTGTACGCGCCCGACGCGTTTCTCTATCTCGCTGTCAGCAGCGCCGTTTTCCTTGGACTTCGGGCTTTTTCGCAGCAGCATAGAGAGGACAAGAGCTGGAACATGCTGGCTGATTCCCTGGCTTACATCGCTGTTTTCTATGTTGCCAGCTCGCTGGAAACCATCGCAGGCCCGCTGATCGGCTCACGCTTTGCGCTGTCGGTGTTCGCCATCACCATCGCCGCGCTGACGCTGGACCTGACCCATCGCGGCGATAATGCGACTCTTAACCGCATCATGACCCTGTTTACCGGCGCGGTGGTGGCGCTGAGCTTCGTACTGAGTGATCTGGGCCATGCGCCTTTTGCCGCGGCGTTGATGAGCATGGCCGCGGGCGCTGGCCTGATTGGCTATGGCTGGATGAAAAAGGAAAAGGCGCTGATGGTTTTCGGACTCGCGCCGATGGGCGTCGCCAGCTATGACACGGTGAGCAAACTCTGGCATTTCCTGTTTTCCAACAACTGGATCAGCCTGGCCGTGGTCGGCATCACGGCCATCATCATCGCCTCGGTTCTGGAGCGCCATGGTGCCGTGTTGAAATTGAAACTGGAGCAGTGGCGGCGCTGAACGGCGGCTCAAGAGACTGCCACCCAGGCTGCGCTGTGCGAAACCTCATTCAGCGCGGTTTGGCGTCCACCGAGGCTGACACCGGATCAGCGGAATGGCCCAAGACCACGGGCCGCTCGTCCTGCAGCACCAGGTTCGGTTGCGACGACGGTATCAGCCGCTCCACGAAGTCGATCAGGGCGAGCGCCGGCGTGCCGCGGTAAAAGCGCGCCATGGAGCGTTCCATCCAGATGCGATCGGCATAGAGCCAGACCCGGTGCGGCTGGTCGCCGACGCCATCGCCGTCCAGATCAAAACCCTGGTAGCGGTCCCACTGATTGCCGGTCCAGTCGTTATCGCGCACTGTTTGCGGGCCGGAACCCATGACATCAAGAAAATTGTTGTCGAAACGGTTGCCGTGAAGAATATGGCCGCCTTTTTCGCCGTAGAAAAACATCGCCACATCGTTGTAGATGAGCAGATTGTCGCGGATGGTGAGAATGTTCTCTGGCTGCAGCGGCGCATTGGCGAGTACACCCACGGCGCAATGGGCGATTTCGTTCCCGCTCAGTTGCGCGTTATAGCTTTCCTTGAGGCTGATGCCCGAGCCGGTGAGATTGCGCAGGTGGCGGATGTGGTTGTCGTGGATATTCAGATCATCAGAATAGATCACCGTGATGCCGGTAATGTTGTGGTCTATGCTGTTGCCGGCGATTTCGTTGCCGGGTGAGAACACGAATTCCATGCCGATGCGGCTGTGGTGGATGTGGTTGCCGATGATGCGATTGTCCGCCGCGTTGGAAAATACCAGGTCGCGGGCCTTTTCGATGTCGTTGTTCTCGATCAGGTTGTCGCTGCTGTACCACAGGCGGATGGCGTCGCCGCGCAGGCTGATGTCGCGCGGCAGCGATGAAATGTGATTGTCGCGGATGATAGCGCCTTCCGCCTTGCGCAGATGTACGCCAAACAGCACCTTGTCCATGACGTTGTTCTCGACCACCGCGTCGTGGGCCTTCACCAGCACCGCCGCATCCACCTTGTCGTGGGACGTACCGGAATGGGTCAGATGCAGGCCGCGCAGGGTTACATCATCGGCGTCGATGGTGACAATGGAGCCTTCGCCACCGCCGTCGATGGTCACTAGCCCGCGGCCGTCAATGGTCATGGGCTTGTCGATCACCACCGGCCCGGCGTAAACGCCCGGCTCGGGCTTCAGCACCCCGCCGGGCGGGGTCAGGGCGACATACAGCTGCAGAGGTGGCGAGGCGAGGGCGGGGCCGGGCAGGCAAAACGCCGCTGCCAGCCAAACCATAGCGCCGCGCCGTAGTCGGGAAAAAGCCATGCGTGAATCGGGCAATAAAACCCGCAGCTTACCGGCCCTGCGGAGATCGCTCCTTAATCCAGGTCAAATGACCCGCAGTTACATGCCGTTACCGAATTTGTCATGGAAAGCCAGCCCGCTTTCACGCACGGATTTCAGTGCTTTTGCATATTCAACCAGAAGGCGCAGGTTCCAGTCGATGCGCTCACGGAAGTAGGCGTCGGCGGATGCGTCATTGTCTTTGGGGTTTTCATTGAGTACCGATTCGACATTGCGCACGATGACATGATCGGGGATGTAGCAGACGCGGCTGTTCTTGTAACTGCTCATGCGCAGCTCGGCCACCGGGTAGCTGCCGCCATCGCCGGAGGACACGGTGACGATCATGGCCGGTTTGTGGCCCAGCTCGTACTTGCCGAACAGCAAAAAGAAATTTTTCAGCCCGGCGGGAACCTGGCCGTGGTATTCCGGCGCGATGAAAACAAAGCCGTCACTGTCGATCAGCTCTTTGCGCAACGGTTTCAGCAGCGTTTCCCAGGCTTTGGATTTGTTCCAAACTTCCTCATCCCACAGCGGCAGCGGGTTGCCCGCCAGCGAATACAACCAGGCCTGATCGGCTGTGTTTTCGTCAATCAGGGTTTTCTCGATATGCCGCGCCACTTTCTCGCTTTGCGAGTTGTGACGATGACTGCCGCTGATGATGCTGATTTTCATGCTCCCGATCCCCATGTTGTTTGCTGTGCCCTGACGGCGGATAATGCGGCAATCCCGTTCACAGGACAAGAACCCGTATGGCAGACAAACCCGTTTTGGCCTTCACCCCCGGCGAACCGGCTGGTATCGGCCCGGATCTGGCAGTGATGCTGGCGCAGGAGCCGCAGCAGGCCCGCCTGGTTGCCATTGCCGACCCCGAATTATTGCAGCAGCGCGCGCAGCAACTGGGCCTGCCGTTCGAGGCGCTGGCAGCCGGGGAAACGCCGTCTCGTCCCGGTCAGATGGCCGTCGTCGCCATATCCGTGGATGTACCGGCTGTCGCTGGTCAGCTTGACCCGGCCAATGGGCAATACGTGCTGCAAACATTACACCGCGCGGTTGATGGTTGTATGTCAGGCGAATTCGCCGCGCTGGTCACCGGGCCGGTACACAAGGGTATTATCAACGACGCCGGCGTGCCTTTTACCGGACATACTGAACTGCTGGCCGAGCGTTCGGGGACTGAGCAGGTGGTGATGATGCTGGCGACGCGGGAGTTGCGAGTGCCGCTGGTGACCACCCACCTGCCGCTGCGAGACGTGGCCGACGCCATCACGCCGGAGTTGCTGGAAAGCGTCATCCGCATTCTGCATGATGATCTGAAAACCAGATTTGGCATCGCCCGGCCGCGTATCGACGTTTGCGGCCTCAACCCGCACGCTGGCGAGGGCGGGCATCTGGGCATGGAGGAAATCAAGGTCATTGAGCCGGTGCTGGAACGCCTGCGCGGCGAAGGCATGGACCTGCGCGGCCCGCTGCCCGCCGATACCGCTTTCGCCCAACACCGCATTCCCCACACTGACGCCATACTTGCCATGTACCACGACCAGGGCTTGCCGGTGCTGAAACACACCGGGTTCGGGCGCGCCGTAAACATTACCCTGGGTCTGCCGTTTGTGCGCACCTCCGTGGACCACGGCACGGCGCTGGATCTGGCGGGGACGGGCAAAGCCGATATGGGCAGTTTGCGCGAGGCGGTGGCGATAGCGGTGGAAATGACGGGGACTCAGGGGTGAGGCATTTGGTGGGATGCGCCGGGATGGAAAACGCGCAACACCCAACGCGCCGGAGGCTCCGGTGACCAGCTTCAACGCGCCGAAAAAATCCCTCGGTCAAAACTTTCTCCACGACCAGAATGTGATTCGTCGAATCGTTGACAGCTTCAACCCGCAGCCGGATGACATCGTGGTGGAAATCGGCCCCGGTCGTGGCGCGTTGACCGCGCATCTGATCGGCAAAGTCGCCGAGTTGCATCTGCTGGAGCTGGATCGCGACCTTGCAGAGTGGCATTCGCAGCGTGGCTATGGCGCGGAAGTAAGCGTTCACAATGTGGATGC
>QOAV01000085.1 GCA_003972845.1 Gammaproteobacteria bacterium | reverse complement strand
ACGATCCTTGAACATGCGGTAAATCAGGCGCGGCGCGCCCAGCAGAAAAATCAGCAACAGCGGGAAGAACAGCAATACCGTACGCGGAACCAATTCAAGTCGGGTCAAGAGGAAGGTCACCACCGCTACGATTGCGGTGCCGGCGGCAACCGCCTTGACGATACGCAACAGATCAGGCAGCGAGGCAAATCGCCAGACGCCGCGATAAAGGCCGAAATAGGCAAACATGGCGCCCTGGGCAACCAGCACCAGCGGAAGCAGGTTTAGTGCGCCGGTGAAAAAATGTTCGGGAATACTGCCGAGATTGAAACGCAGCCAGTAGGCGGCAAGCCACGCCACAGGCACCATCAACAGATCATGGACCATGGCTGCCCAGGGACTGGTCAGGAAATCCAGTTTGCTTTGTCGTGGCGGTGGGGTCAGGATTTTATTGTCTTCTGTGGGCATGAAGTTTATTCAGTATTTTTCAGTCATCAGAGCCAGCCATCCGGGAAACCGCCAACATGGCGCCGCCCAAAACCAACAGACCAATTACCTCCCAGAGCCAGATTGGCTGTATTCCCGAACACACCAGGGTAGCCAATGAAGCCAGTACCATATTCAGGCCAAGCACAGTTAATGACACCTGTCTGTGCTGTAGCCCCCTCGCCACCGCTATCTGGTAAAAATGAGACCGATGCGCCTGCGCCAAGTTCTCGCCGCGCAACCAGCGTTTCGACAATGTTACGGTCGCATCCGCGATGAACACACCAAACAGCAACACCACCGCCGACAACGGAAAGCCCGCCTGATCAATACCGGCGAGGCTGATTGTAGCAAAAACGCCGCCCAAGGTCACACTTCCAGTATCACCTAAGAAAATTCTCGCAGGTTGCCAGTTATAAAAGAGAAATCCTGCCGCGGCGCCTGCTATAACCAGGCTGACCACGGACCAGGCATAAGCCCCCGACCAGTGGAACCACAATGCCAGAGTCAGGCCGGCGGTGAGCGCCTCGATACCAGCGATGCCGTCGATACCGTCCATAAAGTTGTATAAATTGATCATCCATAGCACAAACAGCACCGAGAATGGCCACGACAGCCACGATAATGGAATGGCAAAAGAACCGGTATCCAGAGCCGCTATGCGTCCGAACACGGCAACCACCAGCACGGCCAGAATCAGCTGTGCCGCCAGGCGGCTGCGCACCGGCAGACTTTTTCGGTCATCACGCCAGCCGAGCCAGCTCAAGCCGGCGATAATGCCAGCCAGCCAGAGAAACCGGCTGTCGGAATATCGCCAGGCCAGCAGCACGGACGTGACCAGCAGCACCAGATCGATCGCCAGTCCGCCGCCGCGCGGCGTGGGTATGGCGTGGGAACTGCGCTGATTGGGAACATCCATGACCTGCAATCGGGTGACCAGACGCAGCACCAGCGCTGTCAGCCCTGCCCCTGCCAGGCAGGCGACAGCAAAGACAGCGATGTATGCACCAGGACTCATTCGGCTTTCTTTACCCGCCCCGCTTTCTTGCGTTCGTGTTCCAGCAGCAATTTCTTGCGCAAACGGATGGATTTTGGCGTCACTTCCACCAGTTCGTCATCGTCGATGAATTCCAGCGCCTGCTCCAGTGACTGTTTCACTGCCGGCGTCAGCTGAATGGCGTCATCCTTGCCCGAGGCGCGCACATTGGTGAGCTGCTTGCCTTTCAGCACATTAACCACCAGATCGTTTTCACGCGAATGAATGCCGACGATCATGCCTTCATAGATTTCGGTGCCTGGATCCACCAGCATGCGGCCGCGTTCCTGCAGGTTGAACAGAGCGAATGCCACGGCTTTGCCAGCGCCATTGGAAACCAGCACGCCATTCTTGCGCTCACCGAAGGCGCCGGCCTTTTTTGGCGCAAAATGGTCGAATACGTGATATATCAGGCCAGTTCCTGAAGTGGCCGTCAAGTAGTCGGTACGCAGGCCAATCAGGCCGCGCGCAGGAATCACATAATCCATGCGCACCCGGCCCTTGCCGTCGGGCATCATTTCAGTCAGTTCGCCGCCGCGCAAGCCGAGCATTTCCATCACCGCGCCCTGGTGGTTCTCCTCAATATCGACAGTCAGTTGCTCGAACGGCTCACACAGTACGCCATCCACTTCCTTCAGCAACACCTCGGGTCGGGAAACGCCCAACTCGTAGCCTTCTCGCCGCATGGTTTCTATGAGGATGGACAGATGCAACTCGCCACGCCCGGAGATTTTGAATTTGTCCGGGTCTTCCGTGTCTTCCACCTGCAGCGCCACGTTGTGAATCAGTTCGCGGTCCAGTCGCTCGCGTATCTGCCGTGAAGTAACATATTTGCCCTCACGCCCGGCTAGCGGCGAATTGTTGACCTGAAAAGTCATGCTGACTGTGGGTTCATCCACGGTCAGCGGCGGCAACGCCTCGACCTGATCCGGATCGCACAGGGTGTCGGAAATATCCAGCTTTTCCATACCGGAAATGGCGATGATGTCACCCGCTGACGCGGTTTCAATCTCGGTGCGCTCCAGTCCCATCAGACGATAGAGTTTCAGTATGCGTCCATTGCGTTTGCCACCATTCTTGTCCACCAGGGTCACCGCCTGATTCGACTTCAGCGTGCCCTTGTTGATGCGGCCGATGCCAATAACGCCAATGTAACTGCTGTAATCCAGCGTACTGATCTGCATCTGAAAAGGCGCTGCGGCATCCACTGCCGGCGCCGGCACATTGTCGACGATGGACTGCAATAATGGCTCCATGTCGCCTGCGCGCGCGTCACTGTCCAGCGAAGCGTAGCCGGTGAGAGCCGAGGCGTAGACCACAGGGAAATCCAGCTGTTCATCGGTGGCGCCGAGGCGGTCGAACAATTCAAAGGTCTGATCCAGCACCCAGTCCGGGCGGGCGCCATCTCGGTCTATCTTGTTTATAACGACGATAGGCCGAAAACCTTGAGCCAGAGCCTTTTGTGTGACAAAACGGGTCTGGGGCATGGGACCTTCCACCGCGTCCACCAGCAGCAGCACCGAATCCACCATGGACAACACGCGCTCCACCTCGCCGCCAAAATCGGCGTGACCCGGCGTATCGACAATATTGATGCGGTAGCCTTTCCAGGTTACGGCAGTATTCTTGGAAAGAATGGTAATACCACGCTCCCTTTCCAGTTCGTTTGAGTCCATGATGCGATCGGGCGCCGCGCTGCGTTCGTCCAGCGTACCGGAAGCGGACAACAGTTTGTCCACCAGGGTTGTCTTGCCGTGGTCAACGTGAGCAATAATCGCGATATTTCTGATTTTGTCTGTCATTTTAGCGTCTGCGGTGGGCCATCGCCCGTTGTGCTGCCAGTTCAGCCGGCAAAAACGCGCGAGTATAACCAGATTTGGCGCGCCAAACGAGGAAGTTTTCTTCCATTCATACGCGTTGCATCGCCGCGGCTATCCCCTATGAGACGCAAACGCATCTCCTTTCCGGCGCTGGCGCGCTGTATTTCATCATTCGTTAATATTAGAATCACGTGAATTTGACAGCATTCAAGCTGACCCAGCCTGCCTGGAACGGGAAATCATGCAGAATCCGGAAACTTTCAACGCCGAAAACAAGGGCAATGTCGAGGTCAAAAATACGACCTGCTACATGTGCGCCTGCCGCTGCGGCATACGCGTCACACTGAAGGATGGCGAAATCCGTTATATCCAGGGCAACCCTGACCATCCGCTGAATCAGGGTGTAATCTGCGCCAAGGGCGCGTCGGGCATCATGAAACAGTATTCCCCCGCCCGTTTGACCAAACCACTGCTGCGCAAGCCTGGCGCTGAACGCGGCAAAGCCGAATTCAGGGAAATTTCCTGGGACGAGGCCTTCCAGATCATGCAGGACCGCCTCGGTAACATTCGCAGCACCGATCCGAAGAAATTTGCCTTGTTCACCGGCCGAGACCAGATGCAGGCGCTCACTGGTCTGTTCGCCAAACAGTTCGGCACACCCAACTATGCCGCCCATGGTGGTTTCTGTTCGGTCAACATGGCCGCCGGCATGATCTACACCATCGGCGGCTCGTTCTGGGAATTCGGCGGCCCGGACCTGGACCGCGCCAAGCTGTTCGTGATGATCGGCACAGCGGAAGATCATCATTCCAACCCCATGAAAATCGCCCTGTCCAAGTTCAAGCGCAATGGCGGCAAGTTCATCTCCATTAACCCGATACGCACGGGTTATTCTGCTATCGCCGACGAATGGGTGCCCATCAAGCCCGGCACCGACGGCGCTCTGATGCTGGCTCTGACCCACGAAATCATCAAGGCAGGCCTGTATGACCGTGAGTTTCTGGTGGATTACAGCAATGCCGCGGAACTGGTCAATCAGGACGAAAACAGCCCTGAATACGGCATGTTCGTGCGCGCTGAAGTGCCGGTGGAAGAAGGTTGCTTCGATCCACAGAACAAGCTCTGGTGGGATCGTCACCAGGACATGGCCGTGCACAACCGCGCCGAAGGCGCCGACCCGCGTCTGATCGGCGAATTCGAGCTGGATGACGGTACACCGGTAAAACCCTCGTTCCAGTTGCTGAAGGAACGCGTGGATGACTATACACCCGAGTGGGCCGAAGGCATTACCGGCATACCGGCCGACACTATTCGTCGCCTGGCCCATGAGATGGGCGTGGTGGCGCGCGACCAGAAAATCGAACTGCCCATCGCCTGGACCGACGTATGGGGCAGACAGCTCGACACAGTCACCGGCAACCCGGTGGCGTTCCACGCCATGCGCGGTCTGGCGGCGCATTCCAACGGCTTCCACACCATTCGCGCCCTGTCCATCCTGATGACCATACTGGGCACTATCGACCGGCCCGGCGGATTCCGCCACAAGGCGCCCTTTCCGCGGCCTATTCCGCCTTGCGCCAAGCCGCCCTCATCGCCCGACGCGGTGCAGCCGGAGACGCCGCTGGCCGGAATGCCACTGGGCTGGCCCGCCGACCCGGATGATCTGTTTGTGGACGACGATGGCAGGCCGCTGCGCATCGACAAGGCTTTTTCCTGGGAATTTCCGCTGTCGGTGCATGGACTCATGCACAACACCATTACCAACGCCTGGCGCGGCGACCCGTACAAAATCGACACCTTGCTGCTGTTCATGGCCAACATGGCATGGAATTCCAGTATGAATACCGCCGAGGTGCGCAAGATGCTGGCGGACAGGGACGAGAACGGCGAATACAGGATTCCCTTCCTGATAGTCGCTGACGCTTTCGAGTCGGAAACCGTGGCCTTTGCTGATCTGGTGCTGCCCGACACCACCTATCTGGAACGCCATGACGTGATGTCCATGCTGGACCGGCCGATCTCCGAATTCGACGGCCCGGTAGATTCCGTGCGCGTGCCGATCATGCCGCGCAAGGGCGAATGCAAGCCGTTTCAGGATGTGCTGATCGAAATGGGTACGCGACTGAAACTGCCCGCTTTTGTCGATGGTAAAGGCAAGCGAAAATACCGCGATTACCCGGATTTTATCACCAATTTCGAGACCGAACCCGGCTCCGGCATCGGTTTCCTCGCAGGCTGGCGCGGCAAGGGTGGCGAAAAATTCATGAAGGGCGAGCCCAACCCGCGTCAGTGGGAAATGTACGAAAAGAACGGCTCCTGTTATCAATACGAGCTGCCGCGCTCGTATCAATACATGCGCAACTGGAATCTGGGCTATTTGTCCTGGGCGCAGGAACATCGCCTGACGCG
>QOAV01000213.1 GCA_003972845.1 Gammaproteobacteria bacterium | reverse complement strand
GCTCAGGTCAAGGCAGGCACCGAGCTGGGCAAGCAGGCCAAGAAGATCATGGATGAGGGCGGCCTGATTTCTGACGACATCATTATGGGTATGGTGAAAGAACGCATCAAGGAAGACGATTGCGCCAATGGCTATCTGTTCGACGGCTTCCCGCGCACCATCCCCCAGGCCGAAGCTCTGAAAGATGCTGGTGTGGCCATCGACGCTGTGGTCGAGATCGATGTGCCGGATGAAGAAATCATCAAGCGCATGTCTGGTCGCCGCGTGCACCAGCCTTCCGGCCGTACCTATCATGTCGTGTTTAATCCGCCCAAAGTGGAAGGTAAGGACGATGTCACCGGTGAAGACCTGATCCAGCGTGATGATGACCAGGAAGAAACGGTCAAGGAACGTCTGAAGATCTATCATGATCAAACTGAGCCGCTGATCGAGTTTTACAGCAAGGAAGCCGATGCAGGCGGTCTGAAATACATCAAGGTAAACGGCGTTGGCGGCGTCGATGAAATCCGTGATGCCATTTTCAGCGGGCTGGATGCAGTAAAGTGACAGGGTATACCCTGTGATTCGATGAAAAAGCCGGGCACTGCCCGGCTTTTTCATGTCTGCCGCGTCATCAATGGTGTTTCAGAGTCGCACAGTTGTTGTGAAAAAGACACATAAAATCGGATGCAACCCCATAAATGTTGCGTTTTCGTAACAAAAATGTTGCACACCCGTCTGTTTCTTGCTACAAACAGAGGCAGCCGGGCGCCCGCCCGAGAAATCGGGTGTTCGGTCGAGAAATTATGTAATCCAATCCTAATAATTCTTGAGGATACGAAATGATGAATAAAAAAATACTTGCTCTGGCGATTGCCGGCGTTATCGCCGCTCCGATCGCTGCTCAAGCAGACGTAAAGGTTTATGGTAAGGCTTCTGTTGAAACCGGCTCCATTGATTCTGGGGGCGAGACCAAGACCCTGCAAGGCGACCCGGCTGAACAGCAGGGCCCGCGCAGCCGCCTCGGCGTGCTGGCTACGGAAGATCTGGGCAACGGCCTGACCGGTATTGCCAAGGCCGAATTCCAGTATGACCCTTCTGACAACGCCCGTTTTGACGCAGTTACCGACGTGATTACCGCCAGCGATGGCGAGACGACCGCCACGGTAACGACGACCAAGGGTTCTCCGTTCACCGGTCGTGATTCCTTCGTCGCGTTGAAAGGCGGCTTCGGTCTGATCGGTTTTGGCCGTTTCAACGGCGTGTACAAAACCCACGGCGGCGTAAAATACGATCCCTGGGTGACAACCTCAATGCAGGCTCGTTTCAACGGCGGCATGGCTTCTGGTCCCCTGGCCAACAGCTCCTTCATCAACGGTCTGGTGGTTTACCAGACACCTAACTTGGGTCCGACACAAATCACGGCAGCCTATGTGGTTGACGAAGGCACGGGTTATGACGGCTCCTATCAGTTGGGCGCCAAGCTGAACTTCGGTCAGAATGTTGAAGCCATTGCATCTTATAGTCACCTTGATCCGGTTGACGATGGCGACAACTGGAAGATCGGCGCCAAGTTCAAGGCTGGCCCGGCCACCATTACCACCCAGTACGAAGACGTGGAAGTCGGCGGCTTCGACGGCACCGGTGAATTCCTCTACGCCAGCGCCAAGCTGGACTTCGGCAAGGTTTCCATCATCCCTGCTCTGGGTCAGTTCTCTGGCGACGAATCCAATAGCGACGCAGATTATGTGGCTATTGGCGCCATGTACAACTTCTCCAAGATGACCAAAGGCTGGGTAGGCTATCGCGATACCAATGCCGACAAGGACGAGAAAGACGAAACGGCTACGACCATCGGTCTGCGCATGGACTTCTAAGTCTGCTCGAGGTTGTTGTTTGACCTTTTGGGAACGGGGCCTTCTGGCCCCGTTTCTGTTTCTGCTGAATCTACATCCTGATTCGGATAAGATCGCTCTTTCCGGTAGCTGCGTAACCTCCATTTCATGAGCTGTTTCCCGTGACGAGTTATTTCCTGGTTGTACTGCTGGTGAGCATCGGCTTTGCCCTTTTGCTGCACCGTATGGCCGAACGCCGTGGCCAGAATCCCGTGATCTGGGCTGTGCTGGGTTTTGCCTTTGGGCCACTGGCGATTCCCTTTCTGTATTTGACCGGTAGTAAAAACAAGTACTAATGAACTATCTCTCTCACCCACAGCTTGATAGTGACGCCACGGGTGTCTTGCTGGTCAATCTCGGTACACCCGATGCGCCGACCAAACCCGCGCTCAGGCAATATCTGAAAGAATTCCTGTCCGACCCGCGCGTGGTGGAAGCGCCGCGCTGGCTGTGGGGCCTGGCGCTCTATGGCGTGATACTGAATATCCGCCCGGCGCGCAGCGCGAAGGCGTACCAGAAAGTCTGGACGGATGAAGGTTCTCCGCTGCAAAGCATCTCAGCGGCTCAGGCGGCGGCCTTGCAGGCACAAATTGGCAGCGAAAAACTGCACGTCGAGCTGGCCATGCGTTATTGCAATCCCTCCATTCATGACGCCCTCAACCGGTTGCGCGGCAAAGGCGTAACGCGCCTGGTGGTGTTGCCGCTGTATCCGCAATATTCCGGCTCTACCACCGGCTCGGTGTTCGATGCCGTGGCGGACGAGTTAAAGACCTGGCGCTGGACGCCGAAGCTGCATTTCATCAACGAGTATTATCAGGATGCTTCCTATATCGACGCCATGGCGGCCAGCATAGAAGAGGCGCGGGCGGCCAACGGCCCTGCCCGGAAGCTGGTGTATTCCTTCCACGGTATTCCCAAACGCTATGTCGATAGCGGTGACCCGTACCAGAGGCAATGTGAACAAACGGCGCAGGCCATCAGCGCCCGGCTCGGGTTATCAGAAGATGAGTGGGTATTGCTGTTTCAGTCCCGCTTCGGACGGGAAGAATGGCTGCAACCCTATGCTGACAAGACGCTGCAGAAAATGCCGGGGCAGGGCGTCAAGTCGGTGGACGTGGTCTGCCCCGGTTTTTCCGCCGACTGTCTGGAGACTCTGGAAGAGGTCAACATGGAAAACCGCGAGATTTTCCTCCATGCTGGCGGCGAGTCCTATCAGTACATCCCCTGCCTGAATGACCGCCAGGATCATATCGAAATGATGGCCGGGCTGGTCAGCGGCAAGGTGTAAGCAGTGAACGATTTTCCTGCGGGGAAGCGCGACATCTCACTCCTCACTCCTCACCAAATAATTAACCCAGATGTTCGCGCGTCAGCTTGAAAATGACCGGGCTTAACGCCGCCAGAGCAATCAGGTTCGGTATCGCCATGAATCCGTTCAATACGCCCGCCAGCAGCCAGATGAAGTCCAGACTGGTAATGGCGCCCAGCGGAATGGCCAGTATCCACAGTATGCGGTAGGGCAGGATGACTTTCTCGCCGAAAAGATACTCTGCGCAGCGCTCGCCGTAGTAACTCCAGCCCAGTATGGTGGTGAAGGCGAACAGGGCGAGGCCGAATGACACCAGGTATTCACCAAAGCCGGGCAGCCCGGCGGAAAACGCTTTGGCGGAAAGAGCCGCGCCGGTGGCGCCGGAAGTCCACAGCCCGCTGAGTACAATGACCAGAGCAGTCATGGTGCAGATGACGATGGTGTCGATGAAAGTGCCGAGCATGCCGATCAGTCCCTGTTGCACCGGGTCGCGGGTTTGCGCGGCGGCGTGGGCAATGGGCGCGCTGCCGAGACCGGCTTCGTTGGAAAACACCCCGCGCGCCACGCCATAGCGCAACGCCAGCATGATGGTGCTGCCGGCGAATCCGCCTGCCGCGGCCGTGCCGGTGAAAGCGTCGGATACGATCATGGCCAGAGCGGCCGGCACCTTGGTGATCTGCATGAGTATGATGATCAGTGCGCCGCCCATGTAGGCGATGGCCATGAACGGTACGACTTTCTCGGCCGTGCTGGCGATGCTCTTGATGCCGCCGAGTATCACCGCTGCCGCGATCACCATGATGACCAGACCGCTGATCCAGGTCGGAACGCCGACAGAATGCTGCAAGGCATCGGCCACGGAATTGGATTGCACGGTATTACCGATGCCAAAGGCCGCCAGCATGCCGAAAATGGCGAACAGAACACCCAGCCAGCGCCAGTTCTTGCCCATACCGTTCTTGATGTAGTACATGGGGCCGCCAACGTAGTTGCCGAGGGCGTCCTTTTCCCGGTATTTCACCGCCAGCACCGCCTCGCCGTATTTGGTTGCCATGCCGATCAGCGCCGTCATCCACATCCAGAAAATGGCGCCGGGTCCACCGAGGTAGATGGCAGTGGCGACACCGGCGATATTACCCGTGCCCACCGTGGCGGAGAGCGCCGTCATCAGGGCTTGATAGGGGGTGATGTCGCCTTCCCCGGTGCTGGCCTTGCGGCTTTTGAACAACAGCCGGAAGGCGGGAACGATATAGCGCCAGGGCATGAAGCGCAGGCCTATGGTGAGATAGATGCCGACGCCCAGCAGCAGGACCAGCGTGACCGGCCCCCAGATGAAGCCGTCAATCAGATTCAGTAAATCGCTTAGCGCTTCCATGTTCCTCCTCCTCGATGTGATTCATTTTTTGTTTTCTCAGCTTCAGCTGGTAGCGGTCGATCAGCTCCGACACCGGTATGCGAACATGATCGTATCGGTAGAAATCCTTGTCCAGTACGTCCTCATCCCAGGCCACCAGGTCCAGATCCATGGTCCGGGGCCCAAATTTCTGCGGGCCGCGCACCCGACCCAGCCGGTTTTCCACGTCTTTCAGGAAAGCGACGAACTGTTCCCGCTCCAGCGGCGTGACGACATAATAGGCGCCGTTGACAAAATCAGTCTGATCGGTGACGCCCACCGGTTTGGTTACGGCGTACGCGGCAATGCCGCGCAGATCGGCCTCACTGGCCAGTATCTGTTCCGCTTTTTCGATATGGGTCCAGGGGTCGATATTGCTGCCGACGCCAATAATGGCTTTGTGCAAGGTTGTGCTCATGGTGACTGGCGTTTGGTTTTTAGTAAGGTGCGGCGCTGTTTCTTGTCGGGCCGGTGCCGGGGCGCGACCAGTGACTGATTGAGCAGTTTTCTTTGTGTGGCGTATTGTTCGCGCGCCTGGATACTCTCGGCCGTCTCCTGGTACAGGGTGCGGGCGACACTTGCCGGTCCGCGCCGGTCAGAGAGGGCTGCAACCTGCACGGTAAACTCCACCTGGTCCTTGCGTATTCGCACCACATCGCCGGTCTTGATCAGACGCCCCGCCTTGACGCGAGCGCCATCGAGCTGAATCTTGCCGCCGTTGATGGCTTTGGTCGCCAGCGAGCGTGTTTTGAAAAAACGGGCGGCCCAGAGCCACTTGTCCAGCCTGACGCCGGCATCCGTTTCCTGCATAATCTTCGTATCCCGTCTTGATTCCGGCAATTATAACGGCAATATGAAAGCAAAAGCAGCAAAATGGCCCGGCGGCTTTCCCGCCGGCATGAAGTTGTGAGCATGCCGCAAGTTCGCCGGGTCGCCGGCTGGCTGGCTCAGCTGGCGCTGTTTCTGGTGATCCTGTTCGGCATTCAGGCCTGGATGACGCGGGATGCGCCGCGTGGTCCGGCGCCCGAATTGTCCGGAAAGCTGCTCAATGCCGATCAGCGCATGGTTGATCTGGCAGACTATCGCGGCAAGCCGCTGCTGGTGCATTTCTGGGCGACCTGGTGTCCGGTGTGTAAATTCAGTCACGGTGCGGTGGAAAGCGTGTCGCGGGATTA
>QOAV01000224.1 GCA_003972845.1 Gammaproteobacteria bacterium | reverse complement strand
CTTCCCCGTGCCCGATGGCGATACGGGGACGAATATGAATATATTTCACCCGACCAATTCCCGGGTTATACCCGTGATCGGCGCGAACTGCCTAACAAACAGGCAGCTTATTTGGACGGTCGGGTTTACTCTTCTCCACAAAACGCTATAGTAGATAAACGCAGTTCAATGTTTTACCGTGGGGGGAGTGTGCCTCATGGCCGGAAATGAAGGCTAAAACTGGATCAGTTTCTAACGCATATTTTTCACGACAAGGATTGTCCGTGGACAATACGCAGAGAATGTCGGCTATGCCGACGCAAGGCCAGAAGTAAGTAGATTTTACTGCTTCTAAGTTTGACAACACGCAATCAAATACCTGTTGGAGGTGAAAAATGCGTAACACTAAAAAAATCATGATGGCGGCTTCGCTGCTGGGCATGTCCGCAATTGTAGCGGCTCCTTTTGCCAATGCTGGTGACTGGTGGGATGGCGACAACAGTGGCTGGGGCGATGGTTACGGCTCTGGCGACGGTTATGGTTCCGGCGATTTCGACGGCCGCGGTCGCGGCAACGGTCGTGGTCACGGAAGAGGTAAAGGCAGCTTCGGCATGAACGTCAACATGGACGCCGAAACCGATATGGATGCCGACACCGACTGGGAAGGTAACGGTCGTGGCGACAGCTACTATCGCGGCCGTGCCGATACCCGCTACCAGGGTGATTACTACTCAAGCGATAGCGATGGTTACTATGGCGGCGGACGTCGCGGTTACTATGGTCCCCGTTATGACTACCGTCCTGCTCCTCGCCGTCCGGCGCCGGCTGCTCCTGCTGCACCGGCTGCTCCTAACGCAAAAGGCGAAGCTGGCTGCAAATAAAGTCAGGAAAAAACTGAATCGCGCTCGCGATTCAGAGATGGAGTTCCTCTCCCCGATCAGTTCGCGGGGAGGGGAGATTCCTTTTGCTCGCGTGGCTTGATGCGTCACCGCTGGTTTTCCGACTGTACGGTTATTCTCTAATGAATTCTGTTTCCCGGTTACTCTTCAAAAGTCTGCTTTACCTCGCGCTGGCGTCGCCTGCGCTGTCTTACGCTGACAGCTGGTGGAATAAAGACCAGTGGTTTGGCAGTGGAGATCAGCGTGGCTGGTTCGATAACTGGGGTCGCGGCAAGCATCGCATCGATATGAATGCGGATGCCGAAATGTACATGGATATGGAAATGGACATGGACTACCGCTCCAGAATGGACGCGGAAAACCGTGCTCGCGGGCGTTATCGCCAGCAGTATGATCAAGGCTATTCAGACTATTATCGCGGAGCACCGAATCGGTACTACCGGCCTTATCCACGGGACTATTATCTGCAAAGATATTATCAGCCCCGCCGATAGCCAGATCGTGGGTTAAACCCTCGCAAACAAATGGTAAGATGAGCCCTTTACAATGTAGAAAACTCATAAGGAGGGCGGGCTGCTGTGATTACCGTTATTGGAAGTCTCAAGGGAGGCACCGGCAAAAGCACGGTTGCTTTTAATCTTGCTGTCTGGCTGGCGGAGCAGGGAAAGCAGGTATTGGCTCTGGACCTGGATCCGCAGGAAACATTGA
Organism: Gammaproteobacteria bacterium; assembly: GCA_003972845.1. GTDB lineage: Bacteria > Pseudomonadota > Gammaproteobacteria > QOAV01 > QOAV01 > QOAV01. Next base: position 4,204 of record QOAV01000224.1, on the reverse strand, counting down.
GCGATGTTTATGATATCCGGGAAGAAGAGGAGATAGAGCCCACATTCGAATTGATGAAATCGAAAGGAGGCATCCCGAAAAGTTTTCCGAAAAAAACGCGCAAGCAGGTGTTGATAGATGTTGGCACAGCCAACATGAAAGGTTTCAAGGAAGCGTTGGCGATAGCCCACCGCATCATCGTTCCGGTGCCGCCCAGTCAGGCGGACGTGTGGTCTACGCAACGGTTTCTGTCGATCATCAGTGGCGCCACCGCGTCACGCAAGAAAAAGCCCGAACTGCTGTGTTTCATCAATCGTGCGGACACGCACATCGGGGTCAGGGAGACGGACGAAGCCGAGCAGGCTTTGTTCCAGCTTGACGGCATCAAGCTGATTCCAGCGAGGCTGGGTCAGCGCACGATGTTCAGGCGTTCATTCAGCGAAGGATGTGCTGTGTATGAGCTGGAACCATCGGGCAAGGCGGCAGCAGAGTTCACCAGGCTGGCGAAAATTTTATATAAATAATCTGGCTGTTCTGAAAATATGGCCAGATATCAGCTGTATATTTCAGGAGTAAAGACAATGAAGAAAATGACTGTAATGGCGCCCCTGGCGGCGGCTGTTCTCATGGCGACGCAGCCAGTTACCTTGCAGGCTCAGGACGACGCTTCTTTCGTTGACGCGGTTCGTAATAAAGTCCGTTCCATGTTCGATGACAGTGCGGCGGCGGATTCCTCTACGGGCACAGAAACTGCGGTTCCGAAAACTGAAACGGTCGCTCCGGCGACAGAAAACGCCAATCCTGAATCAAATGCCGGCGCTACTGTGCAGGCAGGAATGAAGCAGGAAAAGGTCATGACTTACGAGCAGGCCGTGAAAGCCGCAGAAGCCAACAAGGCAGCGCCGGCCGTTGCTGGCGCTGCAAACCCGTCAGTTCAGACCGGGGCGGAAACCGCCGCAGTGGCCAACGAAGCGGCCAAAACAACCGAAAATGCAGTCAAGGAAGAATCGAGTCCAACGTCAGATCATTGGAGCTGGAGCAACTGGGGCAAGAAGCCGGGTGGCAAGGCCAGTAAGAAAGATGATTCCGATCGCTCCAAAATGCAGGCTGATTTTGAGCAGAAACGAAAACAGTATCAGGCGGAAATGGATGCGCGCTCTGAATCCGACAGCCGGATTCCCGCGCAAATGGCGGCGGAGCGGGATAAAGAGCGCTCAGAAGAGCAAACCCGTTATCAGGCTGAAATGGCGCGTCGCGATGAGCAAGTGAAACAAATGCGCGCTGAACGCGAGAAAATTCTTGCCGAAGAGAACGCCAGACGTGATGCTGAACGAGCAAAACGCATGGAGCGGGTCAAGAATTTACGGGCGCAACGCGACGCTTATGCGGAACAACAGAAGGCTCGTTATGCCGAGCAGAAGAAGGCTTATGAGGCTGAAGTCGCCAAGCGCAAGGAAGCCATTAAGCAACGTGCGCTTCAGGAAAAACAAAGCCTGCAGGAGCAACTGAAGAAAGATCCGAAGAATCCGGCATTGTATGGAAAGATGGGTCAGTTGCTGGGTTTCATGGGCGATCGTGATGGCGCAAGAAAGATGTTCGAGGCGTCTCGTCTGGTTTCCAAGGAACGTTTCATCGATCAACGACTCCAACTGATAAAGGGGGATAGCGGGCGTTGTGCGCCTGACCAGCGTACGAAATCAATGGCTGAGCGTCTGGCGAAAGAGCTGGAAGAAACTCGAACCCGTTTGCAGGCGCTTATGTCCGGTTCCTGATTAACGGAGCTTGTTTTGCCGCGAGCGCTCGGGGTTACACAAATGGGAGATTATTTCTTTGAAAAAGAAATAATTCCCTGGATCCTGATGGACCACCCATTTCAGGAGAGAGTCGGTTGCATGGAAAATGATTTTGAGAATACAGCAGTGATTCCGTTCTATCCGACGTCCCCATGCTTGCGTCAGAAGCAAGCGCCTGCCCGAGCCGGTTTTTTCCGCGCTTTGGAGTTACAGACGCGACGGACGTGGGGAGGTTGACGGGCGATGCGCTATTATTTTCGCGATAATCGCCCCAGCCCGGTGGCCCGTTTTTTTCTCAGCGGTGCTGTGCTGTTAGCTCTGATTTCGGCTATCGGTGGCTTTTACTACAGTAAAGGCCTGCCATTTGCGACGAATCCGTTCGCTGGTTTTCACGATGACGTTAAAGATAGCGGAACGGACGAGGAAGACCTTGAGCCTATTTTTATCCCCATTCGCAAGAAATTCCCGCCTGATCCGTTTCCTGGTGGCGAAAAAAAAACGAGCGGGAAAACAGCACCGGCCGAGCCCTCGACAGCGAGCGCAGTCACCCGTTCGCAGACAGCTGTTCCGGCGAAGTCGGAGCCTGTTGCACCACCCGTTTCTGTCCATGCGGAGCAGGGCAGGGTTTCTGCAGTGGAGCCAGCAAAAAATCATGTTGCGGGAAAGACAGATGATTCCGGTGTGCAGAACAAGCCTGTAGAACTGGCAACCACCAACGCCAGCGAAGAAAATCCGTCCAACAGCACACCGGTGGAAATACCTTCCGGCATTGCCAGCATGTCGGGAGATAAAGTCCAGCAAACCGAGGCGAGATCTCTTGCTTCAGTCAGGCAGGCAAGTTCCCCCTCCAGGCCAGAACCCGCCAAGGTCAAGCAGATAGTAAAATCAGAACCCGTGAAGCCGGCAGACTCGGTAAAGCCTGGCAAGGTCGCCAGGCCTGTCAAAGCAGTCAAATCTGTCAAACCAGTTAAAAAGACCAGATCGAAGCCGGCGAAATCACCGACAAAGAGTTCGAACAAAAGAAAAGTTGCCGTGATCAGGCCAAAACCGGCGAACAGTACTCCACGCACCAAAGTCCCGGCCGAGGTGGCGGTACAGGCCAGTTCCGCTGACAGCAAAAGTGTTTCCCGCTCGGAACAGCCAAAATACAGGAATCTGGATACGGTTGTTGAAATATCCGATAGCGGTGAGACTGTTGCCGGTAAACGCTGGAAAGACATCAGTAGCGCATCCGACTAGACATGATGTCTAGTTGCTGCGCGGCAGCCGCGGAAATAGCAGACTTATTCTGAAATGCCCTGACGCACAATGATCAGCCTGACAGCGTCCAGCCGGGGAGCGGCGCGCTGGATGAGCTTCGTCAGTTGTTGTTTCTGATCGGCGATGAAGTCTATCTCCTGCTGGCGTATATAGCTGTTGCGGCGGCGCATCTCGGTCAGCCTTTGCAATTCAAAGTCGAGTTCGCTGCGCATTTCTCGCAGAGCTTTTTCAATGGCTTTGGTCGCCTGATATTCGGCAATAACCGTTGACGCCGCTATGGCGGACTTGATCGATTTTTGATGACTGGTGATAAAGCTGTTCATCAATTCCGGCGGTATCTTGTCAGGAATGCCAGTCAGATTGTTACTGTCCACACGTTCGCCCAGATTGTTCCCCTCGGCGTCAACAAGCACGCGGAAGGCGGTGACCGGAAGAAACCGGTGCAGGGCCAGTTCGGCGGGCGCAACAACCTCGAGTACATGACTGGCTTCCACCAGCACAGATCCGGAAGGCAGCACATCGGAATCGACGACGGAAAAAGCGGCATTGCCCGTTTCATCAGACAGGATCAGGTCAATGGCGCCCGTGACCAGGGGGTGCTCCCAGGACATGAATTGCAGATCTTCGCGCGAGACGCTCAATGAACGGCTCGGAGAGAAAACGAACCCGTCGTCGCTGAGGCCGGGAAAATGTGATGTGCGCATGTGATTACCGGGGCGTACCCGATAAGTGTTGGCGGCATGATCACGCAGCTTGACGTTGTAGCAATCACAGATCTGCTCCAGGTAATCCATCAATTCAACCGGCCTTTCTTCGGTTTGCAGTTCGCGAATGACGGCCTCACCAATCTCGGGTCTGCAGGAGCCAAGTTCCAACAGCTTGTCGCGTCCGGACTGTAAACGCAGCCTCAGCGCATCATCCAGTTGCCGGGTTTTCTCGATAAGTTTTTCGCCGTCCGCTGCTCCACGCAGTACGTCCAATAAACCGGATTCCACCTGCTCAAAGACACTGGCCCCCGTAGGGCAGGTTTTCTCGAAGGCATTCAGACCCCGGTGATACCAGTTCGCCAGTTGTTCCTGCGCTGTATCCTTCAGCACCGGTACATGGATATGAACAAGATGCTTCTGACCAATGCGGTCAAGCCGGCCAATGCGTTGTTCAAGCAGGTCGGG
>QOAV01000032.1 GCA_003972845.1 Gammaproteobacteria bacterium | reverse complement strand
TCCGCCTCATCCCTGCACCAGTCATGGCGAACAGCGGATTCTGGCGTTCGGTCAGTTGCAACATTTTGAACAGCGGGCATAGGCATCGGGCTCATTCGGAAATACAGCGAGTGTTCATAAGCAGGCGCTGATTGTCAACCGTAACCGCAGCGCCACCCGCCACCACCCCGGCTACCACCAAGGAGCAGGTGGGTTATGGCCGCGCATCCCCATATAATGCGCCACATTAACTCAACGGGGAAACTCCACATGTCAGATATCAATCAGAACAAGAACAGCGGCATCGCCGCCTTCGAATCCAGAGAATTCAAGCAGGCGGTGCATTTCCTGTCACCACTGGCGGAAGCCGGAGACGCCGACGCCCAGTACCGCATGGCGGTGATCAAGCAGAACGGGCTGGGCTGCGCAGCCAACGAGGAAGAAGCTGCCAAATGGATGCGCGCCGCCGCTGAACAGGGCGAACCCTACGCCCAGCACGGGCTTGGTTTCATGTACATGGAAGGCGAATGTCTGGAAAAAGATGAGCAAAAGGCCATGGAATGGTTTCTCAAAGCCGCCGAACAGGGCCTGCCCGGTTCCATGATGACCATCGGCATGATGTACGAGCAGGGCCAGGGCGTGGAAGCCGACCCCGCCAAGGCGCAGGAGTGGTACAAAAAAGCAGAAACAGCAGGTTAGACGCCCGCCAGGCGGTGCAGCGCTTCAATCTCTTCCGGCCAGAGGCTTTCATCCGGAGTTTCCAGCACCATGGGAATATTGTCGAACCGGGCATCATTCATGATGTAACGAAAAGCCTCCCAGCCGATATGGCCGTCGCCAAGATTCTGATGGCGATCAACGCGCTTGCCCAGTTCGGGCTTGCTGTCGTTCAGGTGCATGCCGCGCAGCCAGGCAAAACCCACAACCCGCTCAAACTCGGCAAAGGTCGCCTCGCAGGCCGCGGCGCTGCGCAGATCGTAACCAGCAACGAATATGTGGCAGGTATCCACACAGACTCCGACCCGGGTTTTGTCTTCCACCAGGTCAATGATCTCGGCCAGATGCTCGAAGCGGTAACCCACATGACTTCCCTGCCCGGCGGTAGTCTCAATCACGGCGGTGACGCCTTTTGTTGCATCCAGCGCCAGATTGATGGATTCCCCACACGCGCCAGGCATTTGTTTTCCGATATCTGTTTCAAATGGGCGCCGGGGTGAAAATTGAGCAATGACAGGCCCAGTTTCTGGCAACGCTGCATCTCGTCGGCAAACGCAGCGCGGGATTTATTCAAACCAGCGTTTTCGGGGTGACCCAGATTGATCAGATAGCTGTCATGGGGCAGCACTTTGTCGCTGGCGATACCGACCGTATCAAGATTGGCCCGGAACGTGGCTATCGAAGACTCCGTCAATGGCTTTGCGTGCCACTGGCGCTGGTTTTTGGTGAACATGGCGAAAGCGTTGGCCCCGATGGCCCGAGCATTCAATGGCGCATGCTCAACGCCGCCGGCTATACTGACGTGAGCGCCAACATATTTCATTGATTTGATGCGCCTTCCACTGCGGCGATGATCTCATCCACTTCTTCGCCAGAAATGACTTCTTTTTGCAGCAATTGTTTGGCTATGGCGTCCACTGCGGCGCGACGCTGCTTGATGATTTCCAGGGCGCGATCATGCCCTTGTTCCACCAGATCCTTCACTTCAGCGTCGATTTCACGCGCGGTTTCCTCGCTGTAATTGCGTTCTTCGGTCACGCCCTGTCCCTGCAGGAACTGCAGTTCCTGGCGCTTGCCCCAGGTCGGCGGTCCCAGTTTCTCGCTCATGCCCAGCCGGGTAATCATGCTTCTGGCGATTTCGGTGGCCTTTTCCAGGTCGTTGGAGGCGCCGCTGGATATGCTGCCGAGCACGCTTTCCTCCGCCGCCCGGCCGCCGAGCAGAATGGCGATCTGGTCTTTCAGTTCTTCTTTGGTGGACAGGAATTTTTCTTCCACCGGCAATTGCAACGTGAATCCCAACGCACCGATGCCACGCGGAATAATGGACACCTTGTGCACAGGCTCGGCAGTAGGCACAGTCTTGGCGACGATGGTGTGTCCGGTTTCATGCCAGGCCACGCGGCGCTTTTCTTCCTCGCCCAGCGCCCGGTGCTTTTTCTCCGGCCCGGCAATGACGCGGTCGATGGCCGCTTCAAAATCTTCCATGGTGATTTCTTCACGGTGGTGGCGAATGGCCTGAATCGCCGCCTCATTGGCGATATTGGCCAGATCAGCGCCGACAAATCCCGGCGTGCGCAGCGCCACCACATGCAAATCCACGTCGCTGGCCAGCTTCATCTTGCGCGTATGCAGTTTCAGTATGGCCTCGCGCGCCTCGAGATCGGGTTTGTCGACCACGATTTGACGGTCGAAGCGGCCCGCGCGCAGTAGCGCCTTATCCAGAATTTCCGGGCGGTTGGTGGCGGCCATGACCACCACACCAGTGGTGGAATCAAACCCGTCCATTTCGGTGAGCAACTGATTCAGTGTCTGCTCGCGCTCATCATGACCGCCCATGACCATACCCCCACGTTGCCGGCCAATGGCGTCCAGCTCATCAATAAATATGATGCAGGGCGCTTTTTCCCGCGCCTGCAGAAACAGGTCGCGCACCCGCGCCGCACCGACACCCACAAACATCTCGATGAACTCGGAACCGGAAATATTGAAAAACGGCACCTCGGCTTCGCCCGCCACCGCCCTGGCCAGCAGAGTCTTGCCGGTTCCCGGCGGTCCGGCCAGCAGAACGCCCTTGGGCATGCGGCCACCAATACGGGTGATGATGGACGGATCTTTCAGAAATTCGATGATTTCAGCCAGTTCCTGCTTGGCCTCGTCAGCGCCGGCAACATCATCAAAGGTAACTTTTTCGCCGGTATCCGGATGAATACGTACTTTGTTGCCCAGATTCAGCATGCCGGCCGCACCGCCGCCCATGCGTTTCATCATCCAGCCCCATAGCAGAAACAGCAGGCCAAACGGCAGCACCCAGTTGAAAATAAACTTGCTCAGCCAGTCGCTGCCAGGCGGGCGCACCGAAATCTTGACATTGTGCTGTTCCAGTTTTTTCGCCAGCTCCGGGTCTTTCAGCGGTACAGTGACAAACGTCCTCGGCCGCAGCTTTTCGTCCTGTTCAGTGAGTTTGCCCATCAAGTAGCGGTCGGTGACATAGACTTCGGTCACTTCATTCTTGTTGAGTCTGGCGAGAAAATCGCTCCAGTCCAGACGTTCGGGGCTGCCGGCTGCCGCGCCTTTCCACAAATACATGGAGGCGATCATGAACAGCACATACAGCAGCAGGGTAAAATCCGGACGCTGCCAGAATTTCTGGCCACTGTTCGCCGGCTTGTTGATTTCGATGTCGGGCTTTTTCTCGCCGATACTGAATCGGTTGTCTTTCATGATAGCTCTACCTTTTGGTTGATTGCGGCGAGGAAGCCGGTCCGGGTCGATGGAATTCGGCCATCAGCGGCGAAGCCGTTATTTGCCAGTTACCTTTCAGACCGATAGTCGGCGCCGCACCGCTAAATGCCACGTAACTGTATTTTCCGTAGTGGGGCAGCTTGCGCGCCAAACCGGGTATGGCGTCTGCGCGGTCAGCGGTGAGCCAGGCCAGCACCTGTCCGTTACGACCAGTCGTCAGCATTATGCTGTGATCTGCCTTGCTTATATTGCTGCCGTCGATACTCAGTGTATCAGGGTCGAACGCAATCTGGTCTCCGATCATACTGGCAAAATGGTTCCCCCAGCCGAGCAGGAGCACAGCGGTGTCATCGGGCAGGTTTTCCAGATTCTGTTCCTTTACAATTTTCCAGTCGCCGGGTCGCGAGGCGGCCCAGCCCCGGGCCAGCTTGCGCCACGCCGCCATCATTTCCGGCGAAGCTTGTTGTGGCAGCACAATCAGCGCTTTCTTGCTGGCGAAAAACTGGCCCAGCGACACGGGAATTTCAGACGGATCGAGCTGACGGAAAAGGTCGTATTGGGGATCGATCGCGAGACTGACTGCCTCCGCACTGACGGGAAAAGTAAACTGCTGGCTTTTTTTGCTCATTCTGACCACCTTGCGCAACGGCTCGGACTGGCCGGAAAGCCGAATAACCACCGGTATCCGTAAATCATAAACGTCACCGGGTTGTGTCTGCTTCAGGCTAAAATTCACGACGTTACCGCCGTCGGTAGAAGCCTGGCGCGCATCGGCAAGCGCCAGAGCTGGCGCCCCGGCCCGCTTGATCCACTGATCGAAAAAAGCGTCCAGCTTTTCGCCGCTGGCCGCCTCCATGGAACGCCGAATATCGTCGAAACTGGCTTGCCTGAACAGAAAGTCGCTGTACAGCCGGCGCAACCCGTTGATGAATATGCTTTTGCCAAGACGGTTTTTCAGCATGTGGAAAAACATCATGCCCTTGCTGTAGCCGATGGCGGCGGATATATCGCCGTGGCGACCATGGAATTCGGCAAGCGGAAAATCGTCGCCTTTTTTCACGTAATCGGCATATTTCTGTAACGCCTCGCGGCGATAATCAGCACCCTTGCCGGCTTTTTCCTTGAAATAATGATCGGCCTGATAAGAAGTCAACCCTTCGCACCAGTTACCGCTGGCGTAATCCACGTAAACACCGTTTCCCCACCAGTTATGCAGAATTTCATGGGGATAGGACGAAGTCAGGATGAACGGAAAACGCATCACCCGTGGCCCCAGCAGGGTGAACGAAGGCATGCCGTAACCGGATTCCCAGAAATTTTCCGCCAGAGCAAATTTGGTGTAGGGATAGTCGCCCAGCAGCTTGCTGTACATGTTCACGTATTCGTCGGTGACCCGGAGGTAGCGCTCGGCCAGATCATCATCAGCTTCATGCAGATAAACCAGAGCCTCGCCCTTGTCTCCCGGGCTTTTTAAAGGCCGTTGATACAACCGGTATTTGCCGGCGACCAGATAGATTTCCTGCTGCGGCGAGCTTTCGGCCCAGGTATTTCCAGATCTCTGGCCCTGGGAGATGGCTTTCCAGCCCTCGGGCAGACTGACCTGCAGGCTGAAACTGACCGGCAATTCGCCCTGTTCATTGTAGAACACCGGATACCAGTGGCTGGCGCTATCGAGATACACGCCCTGCTCGCTGATGGTTCCGCGCGTGACCTGCTGGGCTTTGCCCACCGCATCGGAGATGTTTTCCAGGCCGTGACGGATGGTTCCGGCGTATTTCAGCGTCAGCCGGCCACTTGCGTCGGGCGACACTGACCAGGCGTTAACCTGCTGAACCGGCGTCGGATAGTTCTTTACCGAAGGCGGCAAGAACGAAAGACTCAGCCCCTTGTCCAAACTGAACAGACACTGAGGCTGACAGGCTTTTTGCGGCAATGTGATAGAGTCCAGCACCTCCAGCGTCGATGTTGCCGGGTTCACGGCCACTTTCAGATCATGGTGAACTGTTTCACCGGAGCGCGCCACGAGGCTGGAAACCAGGCTGGTTATCAACAAGAACAATGAGATGGTCTTTTTCATGAATATCCGTCACTTACCTTCGGTTTTTTTTCTTTGGCTCAGTATTTCACTGCTGTCACTGGGCGGCTGCGCGCAATGGAGGCCAACGACGCAGGACAGTGTCAAACCCGCTTCCACTGGCGATGCCTGCGAGCCCGGCGTGATCAACCTGAATCGCGTTACCGGCCTCAGCCAGATCATACCGGAACTGAAAAAAGCGCGCGCGGTTGTGGTGGGTGAATCGCACACCTACTATCACCATCACCTGGCGCAACTGGAAGTCATTAAACGCCTGGCAGCG